>DATJFX010000017.1:0-9450 GCA_035495465.1 Candidatus Methylomirabilota bacterium | reverse complement strand
TTGGTACTCAAAACTTGCGGCAGTGATTTTGTTTTTGGTGGTATTAGCACTTGGCGTATATATCGGCCGGCAGTATCAACAGATTTTGGACGCACAAATGCAGCTTCGATAATAATTTGAAAAAATAAAAAAGAAGTCGCGGGAAAAATCACCGCGGCTTTTGTTTTTGGAAAATTTTCCCGATATTCCGCTGGCTGTATTTGGGATTTTTTATTTTATACCATATGGTTTGCGGAGTGTAAGGATCAGTTATCCGTTTCGCCACGATCCCTTCCAAGTCTCGCAAGCAAATCCATTGATATAAAGCCCTGCCCGTGCCGACGCAGCAGCCAATCACTAAGGTGAGGTCTTGTCCCTGTAAAAGTTTAGCGAGTTTTTGTTTGCGGCGTATCAAGGGCTCGCTTCGCAGATCGCAGCCATTGAGAAATAACAGGTCAAATGCTACATATACGATGTACTCCCGTTGATTTCTCAAAAGATGGCCAAACATGGGGTGGCCGGTGACGGGGTGCAAAGCCGCAATCTCGCCATCTAAAATTGCGTTGTGGACTTTTAAGCCCTGTTGAAGTTTTTTAGCCAGCCAATCAAACCGAGGCATGGGTTTGCCTGATTTCGATTGGAAGTAGGCTTGGTCTTTATTGATTCGCAGCATGCCGCGGAAGCCGTGGTACTTGGGTTCAAATAACCACTTAGGATCATCAAAGGCTGCTCGTATCCGCGGCTTTAAAGCTTGGACACGCGGTAACTCAGGCATAATTTCCTCCTTCGAAATCGCCTTACAGGTTTAAACGAATCGAAATCATTATTTGTATCTGGATGTGTTGGTAATCTTAAATCGCCTGAAAGGGCAATTTTTGATATCATTAGGGTATGATATTTAAATATTGTGTGAAGTGCGGAGGTTTACTGCAGTTAACTCCCATCGAAGGCCGGCCAAGATTACAATGCCCAAAATGTGGCTTTATTTTTTACGAAAATTCGAAACCTACGAGCGCTGGAGTAATTATCAAAGACGGAAAAATTTTACTTTGTAAAAGAGCAGTTAATCCTAAAAAAGGTTTGTGGGATTTACCAGGAGGCTTTCTGGAAGCGGGGGAACATCCAGAGCAAGGACTCCACCGGGAACTTAAGGAAGAGCTGGGAGTCACCGCTGAGATTGAAAAAGTTTTAGGATTTTATCTGGATCAGTATGGAGAGGACAATTATCATACTTTGAACATTGCATTTTTATGTCATATAGTCTCCGGAACCCCCATGCCGCATGACGATGTAGCAGAGGTTCAATGGTTTGACCCAAGCCAACTGCCCGAGATGGCCTGGGATAGTGAACAAAAGTTTATTAGTAATTTTTTCTATGGAATTTAAGAAAAAACTTTTATTGATTGATGGCCACGCGCTGTTTCATCGCGCCTACCACGCCATTCCAAATATGACTGCGCCGGATGGTTTTCCGACAGGCGCGATTTTTGGATTTTTATCCATGTTATTTAAGGCTTTGGTAGACATAAAACCAACGCACGCGTTAGTAACATTTGATATGCCGGGTGGAACATATCGCGATAAGCTTTCCGGAGACTATAAAGCCACGCGCAAAGCCCCAGACAAGGAATTATTGGTTCAACTTCCTAAACTCCACGAAATTTTAGAGGCCCTGGACATTCCCATCTATGAAAAAGAAGGGTATGAAGCGGATGATATTTTAGGAATCATTTCACATAAGACACCCAAAGATGTTTTAAATATTATCGTGACCGGGGACTTGGATCTGTTGCAACTGATTGATAATCATACCGAAGTATATCGGTTCAAAGTCGGGTTTAGTGACATCCAAATTTTTGATGCTGAGAAAATGGTCGAAATTTATGGCTTGCACCCGGCCCAGTGGGTGGATTATAAAGCTATTCGCGGTGATACATCGGATAATATTCCTGGAGTGCCTGGGATTGGCGAAAAAGGCGCAGCAGAATTAATCAAAATGTTTGGATCTTTAGATGGCGTGTATCAGGCTGCGGAAGCCGGCTCGAAAAAAATTAAAGCTGGAACTTTAAAAAAGCTTTTGGAGGGGAAAGATAAAGCGTATTTATCCCAAAAACTCGCGCATATCGATCAAAAAAACCATTTAGACTTTAATTTCGAAGCCACTAAAATCGGAGATTATGACCAAACCAAGGTCAAACAGATTTTACATGCTTTGGGCATTAAAGCTCTCGATGCCAGACTGCCTAAACTTTCCAAAGGCGCCCAAGCTACTCTGGTCCCTGAAGTTGAAACCGCCTCAAGTGGAAGTTCCGAACCGAATGATTTAATTAAAACCCCAGAGCAGGCTTTAGTGGTGGCGTATTTACTGGATCCCGGTCGCCGTGAATACGAAACTTCGGATTGGGACAAACTTGCGAAAGATATAAAACAAAATAAAAAACTTTTAAAGATCTACCAAGAGATTGAATTACCTTTAATGCCTGTTTTGCGCAAAATGTGCGAGCGGGGAATTAAGCTAGATTTACCCTGGCTTAAAGCTTTAAGTAAAAAGTTAGGCCAGAGAGTGGAGGAATTAACCAAACAAATTCATAAAGAAGCCAAAACGGATTTTAATATTGCATCGCCTATTCAGCTTCGTGAGGTTTTATTTGAGAAATTGAAAATTCCTACCGACAATATTAAAAAAACTGGCAAAACTAAAGCCTTATCTACGGGCGCAGAGCAACTGGAAAAACTTCGGGGGTTGCATCCGATCATTGAATTGATTTTCGAGTACCGGGAACTGACTAAATTAAAGTCTACGTATATAGATTCCTTGCCAGAATTAGTCGGGACTGATGGCCGGATCCATACCACTTATAATCAAACAATTTCTGCCCATGGCCGACTGTCTTCAGTCAATCCTAACCTTCAAAACATCCCGATTAAAACCGAACTTGGCAATGAAGTTAGAAAAGCGTTTATTGCGGATCCTGGTGAAGTGTTATTGTCCTTGGATTATTCCCAGATTGAACTGCGGATTGCCGCGTCATTATCAGGGGATCCGGAAATGATGAAAATTTTTAACTCCGGTGAAGATTTTCATAGCGCTACGGCTAGTAGAATTTTTGGCGTACCTGAATCTGAAGTTACACCCAGCCAAAGACGGGATGCAAAAACTATTAATTTCAGCATATTGTATGGCGTGTCTGCCTTTGGCCTGTCAGAGCGCTCCGATATGGAGCGTGGCGAGGCTGCGGAGTATATCAAAAAATATTACGAAGCGTTTCCGCAGCTTAAAGCATACATTAGTGGCTTGATCCAGATGGTGCATACGGATGGGTTTATGACTAACTCCTTAGGGCGGATCCGATATTTTCCAGAAGTGCATAATTCCAACTTCGCAGTCAGAAGTGGGGCAGAGCGAGCCGCGGTAAATATGCCTTTACAGTCTTTAGCTGCTGATATGATGAAAATGGCTATCCTAAAAGTCGATGAAAAATATCCAGACTTGAAAATGATGCTGAGTGTGCATGATGAATTAGTATTTGAAGTGAAAAAGGGCGAGGAAAAAGCCTGGGCTGAAAAAATTAAGCCCATCATGGAAGAAATTTATAAATTAAAAGTACCAGTCTTAGTCGAGGCAAAGGCTGGACCGAATTGGTCAGAGATGGAAAAGTTGAAAATATGAGTTTAAAAGATACGCCATTGGGTAAGCCTGAGGAATTTAACGTGGTAATTGAAATTCCGAAAGGCAGTGAAAAGAAATTTGAATATGATGAAGCCACAGATCAAATTGTGGTTGATTTTATATTTACTGACGGCTTTAAATATTTTTTTAACTATGGATTTATTCCCCAAACTAAAGCGCAGGATGGGGATACTTTGGATGTAATAGTATTAGGACCAACCCTAGAATCAGGGGCTGTGGTGCTTTGCCGGCCAATCGGGATTATTAAACAACTAGATCGTGGGCAGGAAGATCACAAGGTCGTAGCAGTTCCGGTAGATTGTTCAGAAACTGAAAAATTACAAAATATTCAGGACCTTAAAGATGCAGAGTGGCAAAGATTTAAAGATTTTTATACTGAAATAGGACGACAAAAACAAAAAAAGATTGAAATAATCGGATTTGAAGATAAAGATCAGGCAGTTGCTGAGATTAAAAAATCCCTGTTATAGTATAAACATCATTAAGTTAAATATATGAACCCAGAAACATTGAGCCCTGAAGAGGTAAGAAAGATGGAAATTAGCCGCGCCAAATCTGACGAGGCAATAGAGGACGTAGCGTATTATACCGACCTGCATAATGAAGGGGAAGCAGTTCTTAGTGGCATCAAAGAGTTGGAAAGCAAAGAGTTTAAGGTAGATTTTGATAATCTAAAAAAAGAAGCTGTAAAAGCAGAATTAGATTACAACCGAGTATGGAATACATTGAGCAGTCAAAGAATTTCATTGCAAGAATTCGCTCAACATGCCCGTAATGGTTATCAACCCGATACAGCCAAAATAATAGAGCAGATAAAATCAGAAAGTATGACTGCTGAGAGTTGGCGAACAGCAGTGAGCTTTGTAGGGGCTGCTAAAAGAATGAGTGAGCAGTATGGATTACAAGTTCCATTGTTGGAAAAGGATTCTTATGACATATTATCTTTGGCGTCTATCGATGATATTATGGTTTCGCTTGAGCAAGCAAGGTATACAGCTTTGTATCTATCCAAAGAGCATCTAGGAAAAATAAAATAATGAAGCAAACGACGCTTTGTTTGCTTTTGAAAGAAGACCAGATTTTACTCGCCATGAAAAAGCGCGGGTTTGGCATGGGTAAATGGAACGGCACTGGCGGAAAAGTTGAAATAGGAGAAACTATTGAGCAAGCAGCAGTGAGGGAGACTGAAGAAGAGATTAGCGTGAAGATTGACCCTCGAGATTTAGACCATAAAGCGGATTGGGATTTTTATTTTCCTCATAAACCAGAATGGGATCTAACCGTCAGATTATTTTTATGTTACAAGTGGCAAGGAGAGCCTATTGAAACTGAAGAAATGCGGCCGCAATGGTTTAAATTTTCAGAAATCCCATATGATCAAATGTGGGATGATGATAAACATTGGCTACCGAAAGTTTTAACTGGCAAAAAATTTAAAGGCCAATTTTATTTCGGCCCAGACAATGCCACAGTAGAAAAATTTGAAATTATAGAAATATAAAAACCGCCCAGTCATACGACCGGGCGGTTTTTAGTTTAGCTATTTCAGCTTGGCTACCATTTTTGCCAATCTTGATTTATGGCGATTGGCATTGTTTTTATGAATAATATTTTTCTTAGCAGCTTTATCTAAAGCGGCGAATACACCGGTCAGAGCTTTTTCTCCATCAGCTTTCGTAGCAGCTTTGCGGACAATTTTCGTAGCTTTTCGAATTGCTTCCAAAGCTTTGACGTTTACAACTCGACGTTTCAGATTTTGACGAGCTGCCTTAATGGCAGATTTAGTGTTAGGCATTGGGTAGTTAAGGTTTAAAAATTTGATGCTCCTCAGCGCGACACGCAACCGATTTGCCTAGAAAGGATAGCAGATTATGGATCCCGGATCAAGTCTGGGATGACGCTTCGCGTCATTTAAACTTATGTTTTTTCATTCGCTGTTTGTCGCGAATGGCTTTAATCTCGTCCCGCAGCTGGGCGGCTTTTTCGAAGTCGAGATTGCGCGAAGCCAAATCCATCTGATCTCTGAGCTCTTCGATTAGGTATGCGATTTCCTGCTTGGTCATTTTCGCTAAGTTGATCTTATCTACTTCTTCTTTTTGCTCCTCTTCTACTTTTTTCCCTGCCAATCGACTTTCTTTAATGGCTTTAGCGATACCTTGAGGGGTGATGTTATGTTTTTTATTATAATCTTCCTGAATTTTTCGGCGACGAGTCACTTCATCCATGGCGCGCTTCATAGATCCAGTAATTTTATCCGCATACATAATGACATGGCCATCGATATGCCGAGCGGCGCGGCCCATGGTTTGGATCAGTGAAGTTTCTGAGCGCAAAAACCCTTCTTTGTCCGCATCTAAAATGGCCACCAAGGAAACTTCGGGTAAATCCAAACCTTCGCGAAGTAAATTAATCCCGACAATCACATCATAAACTCCTAAGCGAAGATCCCGCAGAATTTCCAGACGCTCTAAAGTTTCCACATCCGAATGCAGATAATGAACTTTAATCCCAAACTCCGTTAAATAATTTGCTAACTCTTCGGCCATGTTTTTCGTCAGAGTCGTGACCAGCACCCGCTGTTTTTCGCCCTTTGCAGGATTGACGCGCTTTCTGACTTCTTCCATGAGATCATCGACTTGATTTTTCGTGGGCCGGATTTCAATTTCTGGATCGAGTAGACCGGTGGGACGGATGATTTGTTCGGCCACTTGCTTGGAAACTTTTAACTCCCGTTCTTTATCAGGCGTGGCTGAGACAAAAATCGTTTGATCGATTTTTTTCTCAAATTCTTCAAACTTTAACGGCCGGTTATCCATAGCCGAAGGAAGACGAAAACCATAATCCACCAAGTTTTTCTTGCGGGCTTGGTCACCATTGTACATCCCGCCAATTTGCGGCAGCGTCATGTGGGATTCGTCGATAAACAGCAGAAAATCATCGGGAAAATAGTCCAAAAGCGTGGAAGGCGGATCTCCGGCTGAGCGGCCGTCTAAAATTCTAGAGTAGTTTTCAATACCTGAGACATAACCAGTCTCTAACATCATCTCAATATCAAAATTCGTTCGCTGTTCAATTCGCTGGGCTTCGATTAATTTATCCTGTTTTTTGAATTTTTTAATTTGCCCGGCTAATTCTTGGCGGATTTCTTCCACTGCGCCGACTAATTTTTCTCGCGGGGTCACGAAATGCTTGGCCGGGAAGATCGTGTACTCGGATCGAGTGCCAAAATCCGCTCCCGTAAGCGGATCATGTTCGGAAATTTTCTCTAAAGTGTCGCCGTCAAAGTCCAAGCGGATAATTTTATCCGCCGAAGCTGGAATAAGCTCCACGACATCGCCGCGGATTCGAAATGTGCCGCGGGTAGGATTCATATCATTGCGCACAAACTGAAGATCTGTAAGACGTCTTAAGAATTTATCCCGTTTAATACTTTTGCCGACCGCTAACGGAATAGCTAATTCCAAATAATTACTCGGATTGCCCAAGCCATAAATACATGACACAGAAGCTACGATCAACACATCTTTTCTAGTGAGTAAGCTTTGCGTGGCTGCGTTCCGGAGCTTGTCTATTTCTTCATTGATCTCAGTTTCTTTTTCAATATACGTATCCGAGCGGGGAATGTATGCCTCTGGCTGGTAGTAGTCATAGTAAGAAACGAAATAATGCACTGCATTGTCTGGGAAAAAATCTTGGAACTCCGCCGCCAACTGGGCAGCCAAGGTTTTGTTATGAGAAATTATCAGGGTTGGTTTCTGGATTTTTTGGATGACATTGGCCATGGTAAAAGTCTTGCCGCTGCCTGTGACTCCTAACAGAGTTTGGTACCGGTATTTTTTTTCTAGACCCTGGATCAGTTTTTCAATTGCTTGCGGCTGATCTCCAGAGGGTTTGAATTCAGATTGGAGTTTAAATGGCATAGTATTTAGCTTGCACAGAGAAAGTAAAGCGAGTAAAGTTTATTATACCAAAGTAAGCTCTATCTAGTATAGAGGGCTGAACTACTAAAGGGGGAAAGATCATGTGGTTTTTCAGTGTTTTGGCCCTAGTCCTAGTATTTGCAACCCATCCTGCTTCTGCCGAGGGCCAGGCTTTAACGTCTTCCTCAGACGGTAAAGCCGCTCTGACTGATTGCGCGTCAGATCCCATTTTACCCATCAGTTGTCAGAAAGAATTTGACAAATGGTGGGCCGCGGAAAAAAAATGGCGCAGATGGAAATCTGAAAATCCCAGTTCGCCGGGCGGCCCTAAATACCTTTCCGACTACTTCACAGATACGGTCTGGGTCAGGCCTACAGTGCCTGGCTGGATTGCAACATACTGCCGCCGGCTGGAGCAGATGCAAGTGGTCAATCCCGAGATCTGCGATCCTTACCAGGATACGTTAGATTATGATTGGATGGCCCACCTTCAGGACAAGCCTCCAGATTTTATCCCGGTGCATCCTGTTACGGTCGGGGAAGGAAGTGAGTTCTGGAGTTGGTTTTTGCGCAATCTTCACCTGGATGTAGCCTGGACTCCGCTAGACAATCGTGCGACTTTTCATGGAGTCCTGGGTATGCATCTGACCTTGGCGCAAATCGGTGATCGAGTTTTTCTTTTCGGTCCTGGTGTTTTGGTGGTCGTAAATCGAATCGGCGTTCACCAAAAAGAATTTCGGGTTGGGAACACTTGGGGCATGAGCATCCGACTGAAAGACTTTCGATTTCCCGGAACGCTCAAGTCCGCGGGTTTGTTCCTGAATATCGCCAACCTGCGCCTGCCTCAAGTGACAGATTTACTAGCTCAGAGTCAGGATGGAGTTAGCGTGCTGGGATTGTCCATAGCGTTTAGGAAATAGGTTGTGCCTTTGGCCAGCCTTTTTTATTATCTAAGATTTCCGTATAATAACTTTATGATCGGATCTATTAAGGGCAGGATTTCACACAAATCTGCCAATTATATAATTATTGATACGGGCACTGTGGGGTACAAAGTTTTTATCACCCCGCTTTTGTGGGCGCAAATAAAACTTAACCAAGAAGTGACTTTGCTGACTTTAACTTATGTGCGGGAAGATCAGATCACTCTGTACGGTTTTTCCACCATGCCGGAACTTGAATTTTTCGAACTTTTACTCACGGTCTCGGGAGTCGGACCCAAATCTGGCTTAGGGATTATGTCTTTAGCTGGGATAGATATGATCAAATCCGCCATAGTTTCCGAAGATCCGTCCGTTTTTACGAAAGTCTCGGGAATTGGCCGAAAAACTGCAGAACGCGTGATTTTAGAACTGAAATCCAAACTAAAAGACGAAGCTTCCGCTGCGCCAGTTGCCCGTGAGCAAAGCGATGCTATGGATGCTTTGATCGCTTTAGGTTACAAAGAGCAGGAAGCGCGTGAGGCTTTAAAGAGCGTGCCGAAAGATACTGCAGATCTACAAACCAAAATTAAACTCGCGCTCAAAAGTTTAAATAAATAATTTAATGACAGATTTAAGACCTCATGGTATTCCGCCAGTAGATGTAGAAAAATCTTTGGAGAAAAGAGAAGAGTTGGCGGTGATGAAAAATCGGATTGAAGCGGCGATGCATACTCCCGAAATTCAACAAAAAGTTACTAAAGATTTTGAATATACTTTTCGGCAATTGGGATTGCCGCTAGAAAATGCTTCAGAAATTTCCAATAATGTCATTAAGCAGTTAGTAGGGCCCGGATCCTTAGAAGAAATCGAACCAGCGATTTTATCCCAATTTAAGGAAATCAAAGTTGGTGAGAAAAATTTAATAGAAGTTTTACAT
>DATJFX010000016.1:0-2682 GCA_035495465.1 Candidatus Methylomirabilota bacterium | reverse complement strand
GAAACATATTTTCACAAATTTGATCTGATAATTATTATTTTGATAATTTTAGCCTTGGGTTTTTGGATTAGTCGGCATTTGAAATATAAAATAAAATAAAAAAACGCACGGACGTAAAATCCATACGTTTGTCAGTAGCCGAGTCGACTAATTCGACTGATGCGCTCCTGTTTAGTAAATATCAAACCTAGAATTACCGGGATCGTCAGGATCAAACCCGCAATGCCCCAATTGAGGCCTAAATAGGCGTAGGCGTTGAGTGTGGCGGCTGTAGTTAGGATCATGATTACGAAGGAGGCCCATGCAGCGAGAGGCCTAAACTTGAGCGGGCCCCAGTGCTTGAGGATTTTCAAAACAATTGCTGCACCGAGCAACCACCAAGCAGTATGTCGGGCGAGAGAAGCGAATGGACTGTTGAGTAATCCGAGAACCATTCCTCCATTAAGTAGGGCATCAGAAATTGGATCCAGCCACATCCGGCCAAACTCGCTTTCCACATGCAGTTTTTTCGCTAGCAAGCCATCGAGGTAGTCAGTCGACCACGCTAGGATCAAGTATACACAACTGATGGTCCAGAGCTGATGCGCAGTCAGCAAGAGTAAGGGCCAGGCAGCGATTGCCCGGCTGATCGAAACCAGATTAGGCAATTGCCGTCTCATAAATCCTCCTTTTGACATATCAGATTACCGCTATTTAGCGCTCTTGTCAATCCAATGAGGTTTTGTTATACTATGCAAGCTAAATATGTTAACTATCCGACTCCAAAGAACCGGCACCAAAAATAAACCCTCCTTCAGGGTAGTTTTGGCGCAGGCTTATCGCTCGGCGAGCAAGCAAGCTTTAGAGGTTTTGGGTCATTATAATCCGAAATCCAAAGTTTTTGGCGTGAAAGATCCGGAACGATTGAAATACTGGATTGCTCAACATGTTAAAATTTCCCCAACTGTTTATAATTTGCTCGTAGAAAAGAAAATGGTAGAGGGTAAAAAGGTAAAAGCCTGGCAGCCGAAGAAAAAAGAAGGAGAAGCAGCTCCGGCCTCTGAAGCGCCTAAAGCCGAAACCACACCAGCCCCGACTGAAGCTCCAGCCCCCGAAGCTCCGAAGCTTGAGGATGCTCCAGTTGAACCAGCCGCATAATTTTGATATAATATGGTCGTAATACTGATCTGGCAGGTAAAACGTCGAATCAGCCGAATCAGTTGTTCTTTTGTAAGTAATTAATTTAAGTTATATACAGCTATGGCAATGGAACAAGATCAGGAATTTGTAGAATACCTAGTCAAAGCATTGGTTGATCATCCTGAGGATGTGAAGACCGACCGCACAGTGGATGAGATGGGCGTGTTAATCACTCTTCATCTTCACCCAGAAGATATGGGCCAAGTCATCGGCCGCCAAGGACAAACCGCAAAATCCATTCGCACTTTACTTCGAGTAGTAGGTGCCAAGCGCAAGTCTCGGGTAAATCTGAAGATTCATGAACCAGAAGGTTCAACCCGCGGGCGAAGAGAAAATATGAGCCAGGGCGCACCTTCTATGGATAGCGATCTCTCCTCAGACATCGACGAGTTTAAACTCTAAATAAAAAACCCCGCGCAAGCGGGGTTTTTAACACCATGAAATTTATTATTATTAGTTTATTTCCCGAATCTTTTGAATCTTACTTTCAGGTAAGTTTGATTCAGCGCGCCATTGCCAAAAAATTCATCCAAATTGATTTTGTAAATTTAAGAGATTTTGGTGAGGGACCACATAAAGTGGTAGATCTGCCGCCATATGGCGGAGGAGCGGGGATGGTCTTGCGCGTGGATATTATGGCTAAGGCTTTAAAAAGTTTGAAAGTAAAAAAGGGTAAAAAAAACCAAGCCATAATTCTTATGACTCCGCAGGGGAAAACTTTTAATCAAAAAACTGCCCGGGATTTATCTAAATATAAAACTATAGTTTTAATTTGCGGCAGGTACGAAGGGTTTGATGAAAGAATAAGAGATTTAGTGGATATGGAAATTTCTCTAGGGGATTTTGTATTAACAGGTGGGGAAATTCCAGCTATGGCTGTATTGGACGCAGTTGCTCGGTTAGTTCCCGGAGTAGTAGGAAAATCTGAATCATTAGTTCAGGAAAGTTTTTCAGAAAACTCGCTAGAATATCCGCAATACACCCGGCCAGAAATTTTTAATAAAAAACACGTACCAAAAGTGTTATTATCCGGCCATCACGCCAATATTGAAGCTTGGCGGAAAGATGAAGCTTTGAAACGCACCAAAAAACGCCGGCCGGATTTATTAAAGACTTAAGATGTTAAAATTTGAAGCAGACAAATCAGAACGACTGGATAAATTTATTTCAGAAAAGGTTACTCAGTCGCGTGGTAGAGTACAGAAAGCCATCAAGGCTGAGGCGGTTTTAGTTAATGGCAAAAAAGTTTTAGAAACAGATTATCCGGTAAAAATCGGCGATGTAATCGAGCTGCCGGAATTTGAATCCGAAGAGCTTAAGCCTGTAAATATTAAACTAAAAATAGTTTTTGAAAATGATGATTTAGCGGTTTTAGATAAACGGGCAGGAATTATGGTCCACCCAGCAGCAGGCCGGACTAATGATACTTTAAGTCATGCACTACTTGCTCAGTTTCCGCAGATCAAAGGAGTAGGGGATGCGCACCGCCCGGGAATTGTACAC
>DATJFX010000015.1:0-6071 GCA_035495465.1 Candidatus Methylomirabilota bacterium | reverse complement strand
CTTTTCATGAAAATTTTAGACTTGATTATAAACCAAAGCGTTGGAGATGACGCGAACGATGACGAAGGACAAAATTATTACTACGATACCGATGATGGCATTTGTAATAATTTTCTTCGCCTGCTCAGCAGTTTCTTCATTGCCGGCTGAAGTGATATAGCGGAAGCCGCCGATGATTAGGAACAACACGGCGATCAAACCAGCCACGGCTAGAGCGATGTTGATTATTTTTATAATAAACGCTGATACTGAAGTATCATTTGGCAAGCCTGTACCGCCAGAATTTGGGGTGGTAAATTGAGCTGAAGCCACTGGCGCTAAAGCTAGCGCAAACACAAAGACAATACCCAAAACCTGGGCTGCCTGGAAAACCGAGACCTTTTTGAACAATTGTGAAATTTGTTTCATATTATTGTTTTAATTGTTAGTTATATATTAACTGATTGAAAACTTTTTAGTCAAATTTGCTCGACCTTTTAAACCTTGCCATTGAGGGCGTTAATTACAACGACTACGATGACGTAAGATAATATAACCACGACTAAACCTATTATAGCATTCGTTAAAGTTTTCTTCCCAGCTTCCGCTTGCTCTTCGTTTCCCCTCGCGGTAATCAGCTGAAACCCTCCAATAATAACAAATAGGATTGCGATAATGCCTACGATGGGAAGTAAAATATTTTCAATGGCAAAAAGTAAAATACCCTTAACACTATTGTCCCCTACACTGTTCACAAACAAACCGGGCGCGGGATTTTCAATTGCCAAGGCATGACTGGCCTGGAAAACTGACAGTAATATTGTATATAAATAGATAATCTTTTTTTTCATAAATTTAATTTTATTAATTTCCTGGAGGAGTAATTACTCGACCGCCAGTAGTATATAAATTTTCACCATTTACTAATTTCAGAGTCGCGCTTACTATAACATAGGCCAATAATATAATAATTAATCCAATCACAGACCAAAATAATCCCTGCTTAGCTGCAGTTGTCTGTTCTTCATTTCCCCGAGCAGTAATGTATCGAAAGCCTGTGATAATCAGGAATAACATGGCAATAATTGCGGCAACGGGAAGGAAATTTTGCAGGATAGTTAATATAAAATCATAGAGAGAATTATTTTGGATTGGATTTTGAACGTCCAAAGGAGTGGTGCCAGTAGGTATTTCTTGGACATTTAAGAATTTACTAATTGCAGTAATGAGTACAAAGGCCAGTACAATAATTAGTAGGCCGACCAGACTCCACTGAAAGGTAGTTTTAGCTTTTGCTAGCTGTTCCTCATTTCCTTGAGACAAAATCATCCTGACTCCACTATACACAATCATTATTATGACGATGATCCCCAAAACTCCGGCAACTGAACTTAAGAGATTGTCTTTCAGAAAAATGTCCAGGGAATAAGCGCCAGTCGGATTACAAAGTTGAGTCGGATCTGTCTGATTTGGAGCACAAACCTGCGCCAAAGCAAAGTTAGCGATCACAAGGGTGCCTGAAGCTATCAATAAAATTGAAAAAACTTTATTTTTTATCACGGGATTAAGTTAAAAGAACCCATTAAAGCGTCCGGAGAAAAAGCGCCCCCGCCCGTTAGCAAACCTATAACAAAATTAACTATTAAAAATGATAGCATTATTATGATAAAACCAATTATCGCATGACTCAGGCTGGTTTTGGCGCTACTTATCGCTTCTTCATTGCCTGCCGCAAAAACCATTTTAAATCCAGACACAACGATTAGAAATGTACTTATTAACCAAGCCCAGGAAAGTAAAAAGTTGATAATATTTTTTATGCTGACAATAATATCGCCAATTTGACAGTCTGGCTGCTGGCCGGTTGCTCCCCGCCCCCCACAATTAATCAAAGCCGCGTGAGCCACGTTTGAGACGAGCAAGAGCCCAAGTAATAAACTTAAAAATATAATTTTGTTTTTAGATTTCATTCGAGTACAGAGGTTTTTCCTCTTTAAATTATACCATTACGCTAGTTTTTTTGCAGGGTCAGATTGATTTGCTGGACCGCGTTTTGCAGGGCGTCTTTGGCTTCCAAATTTCTCAAAATCACATCATCAATCATATTTAAGAAAACAGCTTCAAACTGATTGGCGTCTTTTTTATACACGCTTCGGGCTGTCAAAGCATTTTCCGCAAATACCCCGATATCAATATCACTTGCCTGGTCAGGCAGCATATCTTTGCGGGAAGAAACCTGCTTGTGCTTGGCATAGTATTTGGTAAGCTCACTCTTCTGGCTGATAAAATTTAAGAAGTCCCAAGCCACAGCAGAATTTTTAGAAGATTTGGAAACTGCTTCTCCCCAATAATTGGCAAAATTTATTTTATTACCAGTTTCACTGGTCTGGGGCACAGCTGCAACATCCCAATTCAGGTTCGGCGCCTTATCTTTTATGGTCGGGATCATGTAAGAATAATTGATCATCATAGCTACTTTGCCTTGAGTAAATGCATCCACGCTGGCATCGGATTTCGTATTCCAGGTATAGGAAACTTTGCCTGGATTGGCAAACTGCGTATAGTACATTAATGCCAACTCGCCCGGATTAAAAGAGTCGCTACTGCCTTCGATAGTTTGGCTATTGGCAAAAGTTGCGGATGAATTATTCGCATCATAAAACTCCGTACCATTCTGGAGCATTAATAAAGATAAAATATCCACGGCCCGATTAACATTCGCCGAAGTCCCCAAAGCAATACCGGATTTGTCGAAACTTCCTGGAGTCGAAACTTTAGTCAATTTTTCTACGTCCGTAACTAATTCTCGCCAAGTGGTCGGAGGCTGGGAAATCCCAGCAGAATTTAATAAATCTTTATTGTAATAAAGTGCCAAAACATCGGTGGAAAGAGGGATGGCGTAAATCTTATTGTTTAATACAAAATCCGAATACGCCACATCTACAAAACTATCTTTATAAGTCCGCAAGCTCATGACAGTATCAGGCATAGGAGCAATTTTATCCTGATGTTTCGGCAGCCAATCATTATGAATGCTGAAAATATCCGGCCCTGATCCGGACGCTATAGCATTAACCAAGTCTTGCTCGTAAGTTGTGACATCTTTTTTTACAAAATTGATGGTCACATTTTTATGAAGTCTTTGGTAATCCTGGGCCAGATCCTGAATATTGTCGTTAGTTTCAAAAGTCTTCCACCACGTCAGCTCTACCCTACTATTGCTAGTATTTGGAGATTTGCCGTTAGAACTTAAAAATAAAACTCCTGCTAAGATCAAAAGCAGAATCACTATCCCGCCTAAAATGTAATATTTTTTATCCACTGTTTTGGTTTCTCGAGTTTATTCTTGTGATTTATTGTACAATAGATCAATTGAAAAAGCAATTAAATTAATTTTTTATGCTTTTTAAGTAATCGCCAAATTCTTCTCTCAAGTCTTCATGTTTTAGTCCAAACTCCACTACTGCTTTTAGATATTCCAGTTTGTTTCCGCAGTCATAATATTTACTATTTTTTATTTCCAGCGCATAACAATTCTTTTTTTGTTCCAATAAAATATTTAGCGCGTCAATATATACTAATTCTCGCGACGTTTGTTCCTTGGCCAAACGCTTCATGGATTCCTCTATCGCGTCGAACATTTCGGGTCCATAGATGGCACCGCCCACGATTGCAAAATCAGAATCCATGACCCCGGTCCCAGGTTTTTCAACAATCTGTTCAATTTTCAAGAGGCCATTCTCTACTTTAGTGCCTTTGGCATACCCATATCGTTTATAATCTTCGGGCTTACTTGCCCTGATACAGCTGAGTATTGCACTTCCTCCATGCTGTTCGTAAGCCTGGACTAATTGTTGGGCTCTGGTTGGAGTCGCTTCCATAAAATCATCTCCCCATAAAACCATAAACGGTTCATCACCAATCAGATGTCGGGCATTCCAAATCGGAGTCGCATTGCCCAAGGGACCTTTTTGTCTGACATAGTTAAAGTTTGCCAGTTCGGCAATCCTGCGGATCTGCTCCAGCTCTTCAGTTTTTCCGTTTTCTTCTAGTCTCTTTTCTAATTCAAATGGATAATCGAAATGATCCTCAATGGATCTTTTCGACCAACCCGTCACTATAATGATATCTTCAATCCCGCCGGAAACCGCATCCTCGACTACATATTGAATAATTGGCTTATCAACGATTGGCAACATTTCTTTTGGCTGTGCTTTCGTAGCGGGTAAAAATCGTGTACCAAATCCAGCCGCAGGAATTACGGCTTTTCTGACTTTTTTAGGAGTTTGCATAGCTTGTATATAATAGCAAAAAACAAGGCCTGAGATAAGCCTTGTTTTAAAACGTACTATTCGACTTTGGGTCTATACTGCAATGCTTCAGCTAAATGCGGGATTTGGATATTTTCAGCTCCTTCTAAATCTGCGATCGTGCGGGCAAGTTTCAAAACCCTGTGATAAGACCTGGCGGATAAATACATTTTTATCACTGCGGATTTCATAAATTGCTGGCCGGGAGAATCTAATTTACAATATTCCCGGATTTCTTTAATGGTCATCTCAGAATTTGTTTTGATTTGTTTGTGTCCGGAAAAACGTCTGGTTTGAATATCCCGCGCGGCCTGGACTCGGTTTTGTATCTCCTCTGAAGATTCAGAAGCTGTGTCGGAAGCTAGCTTTTCGTATTCGATCCGGCCGACCTCCACATGCAGATCAATTCGATCCAACAAAGGACCAGAGATTTTCTTTTGATATTTCATAATTTGTGCTGGCGTACAAATACAAGTTTTGGTTGGATCAGAAAAATACCCGCAGGGACAGGGATTTTGCGCAGCTACTAACGTAAATTGTGCGGGAAAAGCTACAGTCGCGGCAGCTCGCGCCACCGTAACCACCCCATCCTCTAGGGGTTGTCTGAGATTTTCTAAAACCGCTCGGGAAAATTCTGGAAACTCGTCTAAAAACAATACGCCCCTATGTGCTAAAGAAATTTCTCCTGGCTTGGGCGAACTTCCCCCTCCCACCAACGCCACTCCAGAGGTTGTGTGATGCGGACTGCGGAAAGGGCGTGTCGTGACCAAAGTTTTATTGAGATTCAAAAGTCCTGACACACTATAGATTTTAGTAATTTCTAAAACTTCATCTACTGTAAGCTTTGGTAAAATTGATGGAAGCGCCCAGGCCAATAAAGTCTTGCCAGTTCCTGGAGGACCCGAAAGAAGAATATTGTGAGCGCCAGCACCTGCAATCTCCAACGCCCTTTTCGCGGCTTCTTGGCCTTTAATTAATTTCATATCAAACAAAGCTTCCGGCGACGTAAGTACCGATTTCCAATCAAATGGCAAAACCGGCTCAATTTTAATTAAATTTTGAAGATAGCCGATGACTTGGTGCAAATCTTTAACTGGGATAATTTCAACCTCGGATACCAGGCTGGCTTCTCGACTATTCTCAAATGGGATAAATAGTTTTTTAAATCCTAAATGCTTGGCCATTAGAGCTATAGGCAATACTCCATTTACAGGACGGATGTTGCCATCTAAAGCCAGCTCACCTAAAAACAATTTATCTGAGGGTTCGAAAAATATCTGGCCCGAATTTAAAAGGATGGACAGAGCAATGGGTAAATCATAGAGTGTTCCGTTTTTCGGCACATCTGCCGGAGCCAAATTTACAGCCACGTGAGAATACGGATAAATGGCATTAGAATTCCGAATTGCAGATTTCACTCGCTCCCGAGCTTCTTGCACTGCCGCATCCGGCAAGCCCACAATTATAGTCTTCGGTAATCCTCCTGAAATATCTACTTCTACCTCAATCGGCGTAGCGTTGAGGCCTAAGATGGATCCAGAAAAAACTTTTTTAGAAACTTTTTTCGGCTCGCTTTGCTCCTCTTGCAAATCCTGCTCAAGAGTTACTGTTTTATTTGACATAAAATTTAGAAAAAAGCCCCGGCTTTTTATCAGTCAGGGCTTTGGATTATTTTGCTCCTTGGCCGACAAAGCCTACGGCTTCATTCACGGCTTGGCGGAAGTCAGCTAATTCATTTTCAAACACGGTCATATAGGATTTCTTCTTTTCGCCTTCTTTAGA
>DATJFX010000014.1:0-6284 GCA_035495465.1 Candidatus Methylomirabilota bacterium | reverse complement strand
ATACTTCCGGGGGATTTAAGTACGGCGGCTGGACGGCCCCTTATTCCGATGAATCTTTTGGCAGCATTTTAAATAAAGAGTTGAGTGTACCATTTGATTTGCTGCTGGGTAAGAAAACGTATGACATCTGGGCTGGGTATTGGCCGAAGCAAAAAGGGTTTATTGCAGATCCCTTTAATAAAGCTAAAAAATATGTAGTGTCAGATGAAGCTGTCGATCTTTCCTGGGAAGAATCAATTCTTATAAATGAAGATGTTGCAGCTAAAATCAAAGCCTTAAAACAAGAGGAAGGGCCCGTGTTTCATGTCTGGGGAAGCAGCGTGCTGATCCAAACTCTTTTGAAAAACGACCTCGTGGATGAACTGCGACTGAGAA
Organism: Candidatus Methylomirabilota bacterium; assembly: GCA_035495465.1. Lineage (GTDB taxonomy): Bacteria > Patescibacteriota > Doudnabacteria > UBA920 > O2-02-FULL-48-8 > DATJFX01. Next base: position 5,909 of record DATJFX010000014.1, on the reverse strand, counting down.
TCTATCCCATCACACTCGGATCAGGGAAACGTTTATTTGGCGAGGGAACAATCCCTGCAGCTTTCGAGCTGATAGACTCCCAAACTATGCCCAGCGGGGTGATCTTAGCCAATTATAAACGCGCAGGTGAAATAAAAACCGGCACAGTCGGAGCATAATTTTCAACTTAGATGCTACGTGAAGCGATGCAAACTCAATACCAAAAAGTCAAAGCTTTCTATGCTAAATACGAAAGCTTATTCATGCCGGCTTTGATTATTTGGGGGTTTATTTACCATTACATCACCTTCAAGGTTATTCCAATTGATGATGTCCTGTATCTGGTGTTTGGTTATCTGGGCTTAGCTACGATTACGATTGTGTTCATGCACATATATGATATGGGCAAAATCTCGGAATGGTTTAGGTACGTGCGGCTATTTTGTCCGTTAGTCTTGCAGTTCGCCTTAGGGTCAGTAATAGGAGGAGTGTTTATTTTTTATTGGTTTTCAGGAAGTATTTTTGCCAGTTGGCCTTTTATTGTATTTGTCATTATTCTGATCATTGCTCTGGAAATTTACAAACATTATTTGGAAAATCCCATTGTTCAGTTTGGGTTGTATAATTTTGCCAGTTATTTGCTCTTGGCTGTGGCGTTGCCTTATTTTTTAACGTCTATTGATATTGGATTATTTATTGCAGCTGGGTGGATCAGTTTTTTAATAGTAGCGATATTAGTGTTTGCCTTGCAGAAATCGCCAAGTATTATTAGTCGCAAATATAGAATTTTAATGGTATGTTTTTTAATCTTGGTAGCCATGAATATTTTTTATTTCTATAATTTTATTCCACCTGTGCCGCTATCAATCCGCGATGAAGGAATTTACCACAATATTTCTCGATACGGCAATAATTATATCGTGACTGCAGAGGCCAAAACCTTCTGGCAGAAGTTCAGTTTTATTCCCACTATTCATCTTACAACCGACCAGGTAGCGTATATTTATACTTCAATTTATTCACCCACAAATTTAGATACCGATATTGTCCAGGACTGGCAATACTATGATGCGAGTCAGACCAGATGGATTAGTAAGTCTAAAGTGTCCTACCATTTGGTAGGGGGCAGGCAAGAAGGATATCGCGGGTATTCTTATAAAAGCAACATGCAGAGCGGGAAGTGGCGAGTATACACCGAAACGCCGCGTGGACAGATTTTAGGCCGATATCAATTTAACGTGGAAATAGTCACTGAAATGCCGCCACTAGTGCAGGAAAATAAATAACCGGTTAAAAAAATATGGCAAAAATTTCTAGCGGAGTAGTTCATACTCTACCCAAAGATCTACAAAAAGCCCTTTCTGCCGATAAAGCCGCATTGGCAGTTTGGGAGAGTCTCACTCCACTCGCTCGTAATGAATGGATCTGCTGGACAGTTTCGGTCCAACAGCTTAAGACACGAGAGGAACACATGAAGAGAACAGTTGCTGAGCTTAAAGAGGGGATGCGCAGGCCTTGTTGTTGGTTAGGTTGTGTTCACCGAAAAGATAAACTCTTAAGCCCTTCGCAAAAATTCGTACTAAAAACGAAGTTAAAAAAATAAGCCGAGATCCGTCCCATTTTATGGGAAAATTCAGTATTGAATGATACCATGAATTTATGGAAGGACCGTCTCTATATCTGGCCGCGGAGCAGTTGAAACCTTTTGTCGGTAAAATTATCACTGAAGTTTCCGGTAACAGCAAGATCGGGATTCAGCGGCTGGAACACAAAAAAATCAAGAATATATTTTCCTGGGGCAAGCACCTGGTATTTCAGTTTGAGAATTTTGCTTTGCGCGTGCATTTTATGCTCTTTGGAAGTTTCGAAGCCACAGTGGAAGGAGAGTCCGTCACTGGGGATTATAAAAAGAAAGACCGAGTCCCGAGGCTTAAATTAGAACTGACCAATGGTCATATTGAAATGTATAGTTGTTCGTTAAAGTATTTAGAAGAAAAACATGCGAGTAAAACTTATGATTTTTCCGTTGATGTCATGTCAGATGATTGGCAGGATAAGCAGGCCTTAAGGCGTGTATTGGCGAATCCGAATGAACAGATCGCAGACGTTTTACTTGATCAGACCATATTTGCAGGAGTTGGAAATATTATAAAAAACGAAATTTTATTTATGGCCAAGGTGCATCCTGAAAGCCTGGTAAGCGACATCCCAGAAGCAAAGCTTAGAAAGTTAGTTAAACTTGCAAGGGATTTTTCCCAGCAGTTCTACGCGTGGCGAAAAGAATTTGTTCTCAGAAAAAACCTGATAATTTATCGCAAATCCACCTGTCCCGTCTGTAGTGGCAAAGTAGTCCGTCGAAAAACCGGCTCGCGCGCACGCTGGAGTTTTTATTGCCCACAATGTCAGAAAATTAATTAGCGAAAGGGGAGAATTTTTGTTATGATTTATTTAGGATTAAAAATTTATGGCCAAAGTAACTAAGTCAAACAATTCGCTGGTACTTTCGTATTTAGATCTTCGAAAAGCAATTGGAATTATCGGAATGGCTTTGCCATTTGTTCTGGTTTTGGGAAAAGTCATTTTAGAGGGCCCAGGCCTTCAAAGCTCTATTAGCAGCTATTATTATACAATCATGAGGGATGTATTCGTGGGTAGTCTTTGTTCGATAGCCGTGTTTTTGTTTTCTTATCGCGGCTATGCTCAGATAGACAATATGATGGGTATGCTGGCGAGTTTGTTTGCAGTCGGTACTGCTTTATTTCCTACGGATCCTTCCGTGAACCCGACAGATCTGCAAATTTTAATAGGTAAATTTCATATAACATTCGCTTTGCTTTTTTTCTTAACTTTGGCATTTTTTGCGCTATTTTTGTTTCGTAAAACTGATCCCACTAAACCGCCGACGCCACAAAAATTAATGCGTAATAGCGTTTATACTTTTTGTGGTTGGGGGATTATTGTTTGTATATTGCTGATTATAATAGTGGAAAAACTGTCCCGAGATTTAGTGCTGTTTGATTATGTACCCGTATTTTGGCTAGAGGCCTTAGCCATTATTTTATTTGGTATCTCCTGGTTTGTGAAAGGGGAGGCGATTTTAAAAGACGAGGTCAGTACAAAATAATAAAGTTTAAGGAAGCCCTTGACAGATATTTTAGTATAATATATCATTCAACCATATGGTTGAATATACTAATGAACTGAATATGGTGTTTGGGTCATTAAGCGATCACACTAGACGGGATATCCTCACGCGCATCAGTAAACGGAGTATGAGTGTCGGACAAATCGCCGAACATTACCAGCTGACATTTGCTGCAGTGGCCAAGCATCTTCAGGTCTTAGAGCGAGCAGGGCTTGTAACCAAACAGCGAAAGGGGAAGGAGCAAATTATTACGCTCGCTCCAAAAACATTTGCGAAAGCTTATAACTACTTGGAAAATTATAAGCAACTTTGGGAAGATCGCCTCGATAGACTCAATACTTTTTTAACCAAGGAACAACAGAGTCTAGAATCTATGATGTTTTATACTTACGTTTTATTGAGTAAAAAAGATGGACAGCATTATATCGGCCACGCAGAAAATTTACAAAAACGTCTAGAAGAGCATAATGCTGGTAAGAATACTTCAACTAAGTATCGCAGACCATTCGAGCTCGTTTATTATGAAGCTTGTAAAAATAAATATGCAGCTATTAAGAGAGAGAAATATTTTAAGACGGGATTCGGAAGACGATATTTAAAAGACCGTTTAATTAACAAAACAATTAATAATTAATATCACTTACCTCAAAAGAAGTATGTGAAGAAAGCCCGCCCGCAACGCCTGAGCAAGTTATTAAGCTTTATAATCAGGCTTGCGATGGCGGGCGGGGCAAATAATATGGCACCAATTAAAGAAGTAGCGTTTGAAAAAGTTTACGATGCACCAATTGATCAAGTCTGGAAGGCGTGGACTGATCCAATCATGCTGAAACAATGGTGGGGGCCAAATGATGTAAGTATTCCAGAATGCGAAGTGGATTTGCGGGTAGGTGGCAAATTTTACATCGTCATGGAAGCAGGCGAGGCCATGGGACAGTATAAAGGTACGAAATGGCCAATGATGGCTGAATATACTGAAATTGAACCGAAGTCTAAGTTATCATATTCTGCAAAAGCTTGGACGGAAGGGGCAGAAGAAGAAACAACGATTGAAACAGTTACGGATCTTATTTTATCTGAAGAAAACGGTAAGACAAAATTAAAGCTTAAATCAGCAATTCTAAAATCCGGTCCAAATGCTACCGTAGCCATTCAGGGTATGCAATATGGATTTAGTCAGCAATTAGACAAGCTTAATACTTTTTTAAGTTAAACCTATAAAAAGCTGCGCAAAAATTTACCTTGGGTAAATAAGTAGCGCAGTTTTTTATTTTTTTAACCATTCTAGGATGCGGGCGATCAATCGTTCCATAGCGCTGAGCGCTAGAAATAGAGCGACAATCAAAGTTTGATTTGGCCAAAAAATATAAGAGTAAACTAAAGCCGCAGCCAGCCACATGCCAGTGCAGGATGGGCAATACAAAAGGGTGCCGAAAAATCCTACAAACCCGGATTTTTTCGGCAGTTCCACTATTTTTCCTTCGACTTTAGTTTCATCTACAAAAGCACTGCGTAATGGTTTGGTTACGGGTTCATTTGAGACTACGTTTGCAGCGCGGTAAGCAGCTAGTCCTAAAATAATTATCCGGAGGAAACTTATATTATCTATTACGGACAACCGCCCCAGGTGATTAATTTTGGCAATTAAAAATACATTCAAGACAACAAATACCAGCATGTCGAGAGTTAACCAGCCCAGAAATTTAGGGGTTCGGGTAGTCATAAGAGCAGTATACACGGTCTTTTAGTAGGTGCAAGAGTTCACAAAGCTTAAAATGTTTTGTCCGGCCCGTCTCGACAGACGAGTCGAGACGGGTTATGATCAATCTATGAATTATACGTATAAACAACTTGGATCAGGTGACATAGAGTTATTAAAAAAACTTCTAAAAGTTTTTGGGCAGGCTTTTAAGGATATTCCTACTTACCAAAATGCTATTCCGAGTAATGCTTATTTAACCAGTCTACTAGCTAAACCAGATTTTATCGTTTTAGTAGCCACGGGAGAAGATGAGATAGTTGGTGGGCTAGCCGCTTATCAGCTGCAGAAATTTGAACAGGAAAGAAGCGAAATATATATTTATGATTTAGCAGTAGATGAGGCTCATCGCCGAAAAGGAATCGCCACCCGGCTTATCCAGGAACTTAAAAATATTGCAAAAAACCGGGATGCCTATGTGATCTATGTCCAAGCAGACAAAGAAGATTTACCAGCAATAAAATTATATGAATCCCTGGGCAAGAAAGAAGATGTGTTCCATTTCGATATTCCCGTTAAGTAACTGGGATTAACAAAACACAATAGCGAAAGTTAAGATATTTTGGTATTATTAGTTCAGAAAGGATTATATGAATCATATGAATATGTCCGGCGAAGCGGAAGCCGGCTTTGCCCGACAAAAAATTACACCGTTTTTATGGTTTGATAGAAATTCTGAAGAGGCGATTAATTTTTACGTTGATATTTTTAACAACGCGCCAAATAAAAAAACCGACTCTAAGATCGTAAATATCAAGCGTTATCCAGAAGGAATCACAGAAGGCCCAATGGCCGGGTTTGATGGAAAGATTTTGACGGCTGTGTTTGAATTGGATGGCCAGAGATTCATGGCTTTAGACGGCGGACCGATTTTCAAGCCTACCAGCGCGGTATCATTTTTGATCGAATGCCAAACGCAGGAAGAAATTGATCATTATTGGGACCACTTAACTGCGGGCGGGGATCCGAAGGCGCAACAATGCGGTTGGCTCATGGATAAATATGGATTTTCTTGGCAAGTCGTGC
>DATJFX010000013.1:0-15035 GCA_035495465.1 Candidatus Methylomirabilota bacterium | reverse complement strand
GTTTTCATTTGCACTGAATGCAAATGCTGATGAAACATTGACTTCAGTGGTAGTAACAATTAATCATGTGGGATCGAGCACTGTATCAAGTGATGATTTGAAAAAACTAGAAGTTTATGAAGATACAAATAATAACGGAGTCTTAGATACTGCCAACGACCAAGTCGCAGGCAGTGAATCCACTGTAAACGTAGATACTCCAACTACTATTGATGTGAATTCACATAATAGCCTAACTGGTAAGAAATTTTTTGTCGCACTTTCCACCGATGACAGTTGGAGCGGTACCAGTCCGGCAGATAAAATCACTGCTACTCTGGCAACTGACGGCGTCACAACCTCGGCTGATTCTCCGACTTTCAGCGCTGACATTACGACTAGTGCCATCTCCGCCCCGGCTCCAGACATTACCGGGCCCATATTGTTAAGCGCTGTAGCGCATAATTCCAGCGGAACTAAGACTGTAGTGCTCACCTTTAGCGAAGCGACTAATTCGCCAAGTATTACTGCTTCAAACATAAATGACGTATTAGTTTTGAACAACACCCATTCTTGGCTTGATGGAGCGGGGGATATAGGGTCGGCCAATTGGAGCTCTGATTCTAAAGTTTTAACAATTACCCTAAGTGCCAACACTTCAAGTCCAAATGTAGCAGTAGGAGACAATATCACTATCACCGGATCTTCTATTCAAGACAGCGACGGCAATAACGCGACTGGCACCGTTACCATAACGGGAAGTTTAACTTCAAATAGTGGCGAAGGAGATGACACTGAAGGTGAAGGGCAACCATGTACTAATACCTTGATCAACGGACGTCTCTATAAAGTCTCCGGAGATGCCAATACCACTGTCTATCTAGCTGCCAACTGCACGCTCAGACCGTTTAGAGGTGCCGCAGTCTTTCACGCCCGCGGCGGTAAGTTCTTAAACATAATTGTTGTCAGTTCACTTGATGGATTTACAGTCAGTGACAAACCAGCCCTTCCAGCCGAAGGCACCCTGGTAAAGGGTAGCAACGCTACTGTCTGGTTTATCGAACACGGTGAAAAACGAAAAGGATTTGCTTCAGCTTCGGCGTTCTTAGGCCTAGGTTTCCGATTCGATCAAGTGAATCAAATCACTGATGATGACTTAAATACAATCCCAGTTGATACTGACGCAGTCACAAATGATACCCAACACCCAGACGGCAGTTTGGTAAAATGTCAGAATTCCAATACGGTATTCCAGGTGATCGGCGGAACGGAATTTCCGTTTACCAGTGTGGATGAATTTGAATTGCGCGGCCATAGTTTCGACCATATCGCAAACATAGACTGCGGAAGATTCCATTACGTTCAGGGAAGTTCTATCTAGTCATTACTAAAGTAAGTTAAATTAAAAGCCTCTTTCGAGGCTTTTAATTATTCTGATTGCTTTCTATCTCTTTTGCGTTTATTCGGATCCAAGATTTTTTTACGCAGTCGTAAAGAAAGGGGAGTGACTTCCAGAAGTTCATCTGAACTGAGGTATTCTAAAGATTCTTCCAAGCTCATGGTTTTTGGAGTGGTTAAAGTCAAAGCTTCATCAGAGCCAGAAGCTCGCATGTTTGTAAGCTTTTTCGTTTTATTAATGTTCACTTCGATGTCTTCTGCTTTAGCATTCTCTCCAATAATCATGCCCATGTAAACTTCGGTGGCCGGGCCGATAAATAAAGTTCCACGTTCTTGAGCGTTGTTTAAACCATAAGCATTGGACACCCCAGTTTCAGAGGCGATCAGGCTTCCATGCGGCAATTCCACGACATTGGTAGGTTCTACGGGTTTATAAGAATCAAACAAGTGATTGATGATGACAGTGCCTTTGGTCTGTGTTAAAAGTTTGGATTTCAGGCCAATCATGTTTCGAGTAGACATCAAATAATCCAAATGTACATCGCCGTGAGGTGTGTGGTTCATATGAGCTAACGCGCCTTTACGCCTACCGACTTCTTCGATCACTGCGCCTTGATACGCGCTAGGAACAATTACAGAAAGTTTTTCAAACGGTTCGGATTTAACTCCATCTATTTCATGATAAATAACCTCAGGCTGGGAAACCTGGAGTTCAAATCCTTCGCGTCGCATAGTTTCTATCAGCACTGCTAAATGAAGTTCGCCGCGTCCTGCTACTAAGAAAGTATCAGGGCTTCCGGTTTCGGTAAGTTTCAAAGCCACATTGGTTTCTAATTCTTTTACTAAGCGATCTCGAATATTTCGGGAAGTAACCAACTTGCCTTCGCGCCCTGCAAAGGGTGAGTTGTTCACGCCAAAAGTCATCTGGACAGTCGGTTCATCTACTTTGACGGGATCAAGTTGCTGAGGATTAAGAGGATCAGTAATTGTAGAGCCTATCGAAATTTCATCGAGGCCTGCCACTGATACGATTTCACCAGCCTGTGCTTCTTCTACGGATTCTTTTTGCAAACCTTTGAATAAAGAAATATCAGTTGCTCTGCCAGTAGTTCGCTTGCCATCTGGTGCGATCTGCATGATGGACATATTCTTTTTTATAGAGCCGGAATAAATTTTACCAATACCCATTTTGCCCTTGTAAGAATCTTGCGCTAAAGCTAAAACTAAAATCTTCAGAGGCTGATTTTCTTCAATGGTTGGGGCGGGAATATTTTGTACAATAGTTTCAAAAAGAGGAGTTAGATCTCCATTTGGTTTGTGATAATCCAAAGTCGCGGTACCAGCGATGGCACTACAATAAATAATCGGAAAATCCAGCTGTTCATCTACGGCATTTAAGGCTACAAACAAATCAAAAGTTTTATTTACTACTTCATCGATTTGAGCGTCTGGTCTATCAATTTTATTAATTACCACAATGGCGCGATGTCCCAGTTCCAAAGCTTTTTTCAGCACGAACTTGGTTTGTGGCATTGGGCCTTCTTTGGCATCTACTAAAAGCAACACCCCGTCCACCATTCGTAAAGTTCGTTCTACTTCACCGCCAAAATCCGCATGTCCTGGAGTATCTACGATATTGATTTTCACATCATTATAAACAATAGATGCATTTTTGGCGCGAATTGTAATACCGCGTTCGCGTTCCAAGTCCATAGAGTCCATAATCCGCTCGCCTAAATCTTCCATATTTCTCTGAACATGGGTTTGTTTAAGCATGGCATCTACAAGCGTAGTTTTACCATGGTCAACGTGTGCGATAATTGCGATATTTCGGATATTGTCTCTTTTCATAATCTTTATCAAATAAAAATTCGGCTCATGCCGAAGCTGCTTGAAAATATAACATATATTGACATTTCTGTCAAAAAGGTGTAGAATGTATATTGCTTCCAATAGCAAGTGGGCAATTGCCCCCGCCTTGGCGGGGGAGGAAAGTCCGAACACGTTGGTTGGATAGAATCCTCGCGAGTTTATTCAACCTTAAGTAGCGGGTAATACCCGTCTGAAGAAATATCACGGGATGCGAACAGAGACGTTTATTTTCGAGAGAAAATAAACGTCCGGTCGAATGACCGGACGAGCTCAATGGTAACATTGGGGATGAAACGGCTAAATTCCTATTTAATAGTGCAATACCGAATAGGTCTCGGCTGAAAGGCTAGGGACGGGTAGGTAGCTTGAGGTCTGCAGCAATGCCGATCCTAGAGAGATAATTGCCTCTCCCGATAATCGGGAACAGACAGAATTCGGCTTATAGCTTGTTGTTGTCACCGCAAAACGGGATCCCGCCGTCGTTGTTAATCTAATGATGGTGGCGGGAGAAGCATATATAAGAACCCCAGTTTGGGGTTTTTATTATGGGTATATTCCTGAAATTATTGACAATCTAGATACTTTTCGGTACGATTATAACGTTTCCTTAAGGCCTTTTAAGAGGCTTCAGTCGAAGGGAAGCGTATTAAGACTCAGGGACCTAGTTTGTATAAATTAGTGATCTTCCCTTTGTTTGAAGGTAATAGAATGGCAAAGAAATTGTTTGTCGGCGGTCTGCCTTACTCTACAACTTCTGATGACTTGAAAAATCATTTTTCAGGCGCAGGAACTGTAGTCAGTGCCCAGGTTATTTCCGACAAGTTCTCCGGCCGATCCAAAGGATTCGGCTTCGTCGAAATGGGCTCAGATGATGAGGCCAACAAAGCTATTGAAATGTTCAATGGTACTGATTTCGGCGGACGACAACTCGCAGTCAACGAAGCTCGACCAAAAGTCGAAGGCGGCGGTGACCGAGGTGGTCGTGGTGGCTACGGCGGTGGTCGTGGTGGCGATCGCGGGGGTTCCCGTGGTGGCTACGGTGGCGGACGCCGAGACGAGTATTAATTATACTCGGACGCGGTAAAAAATGACGCTGAAAAATTTGCTAGACGCAGATTTTTTCAGCTAAGTCATCGGCCTCGCTGCCGTTAAGCAGCTTCGGCCTCTGAATTCATTTTTATGCCGCATCCTCGTTCAATTAAAACTTGTAAATCTAGAAAAATAAAAATCCCCTTCTCAGGGGATTTTTTGATGCCAAAAAAAGACCGCTCAAGGCTCAAGCTTGGGCGGGGAGAGAATAGATATGCTCGCCAGCGCGTTGAATATCGTATTGCAGAATTTGGTTCCAACCCTTCAAGCGTTGGTCTTTCAAAAACCAGATTCTGAAATTGACCGGCTGATGCTCGAGGATCAACGCAAGCGCTTCCTCAAAGTAGGAGGGCAAGACGTTTTCCTTCATCAGTTCCGTGGCTTCGTCGAGGATTTGCTTTACGAGAAGCTCAAAAGCGACCAGGCACTCGTCTTCGTCAGGCTTCCCCGAACAGTTCTTCGCGCCCAGGACTTGTTCCTGAAGAACCATGGCTTCGTAAAGGAAGGGTGGTTCGTGGATGGGCTTGGGATCATGCATCCGTCGCTGAATAAAACTCACCTGTGGCGGCAAGTTGCGATAACCATCCGCGGCGGTAAGGACGGCCTGGACCAGACGTGCGAGAGCCGGCGCATATTGTGGCATCAGATCCTCCTGAAAGATCTATTGATTCCATTATAGCAGTCAAAAAACTACTTTGAAAAATTTCAGGAAAAATGGTATAATAATAATGAGAATTAGTGTTATCCAAACTCTAAATGAAGAGGTCAGAGTTAATTTTTAACCTCATTTCTATCTGTTCAGACTGGTTCATGCTCATGATCGCGGGCATGACGGCTTTTTATTTGCGCTTCCGCCTTGCTCCTTATCGGCCAGTTTTATATGCTCTGTCCTCGACGGAATTTTTCAAGTTATTGTTTAGCCTAAGTCCCATAATTATTTTACTTTTAGGTTTTGCAGGTTTATATAATTTGAAGGGGACTAGACGTTTTTCAGCCGAACTCCTAAAGATTATCTTGGCAATTTCATCTGGTTTACTATTAGTGGTTGTCTTGTTCTTTTTTAGCCAGCAAGTTTTCCCTTCCCGTTTAATTATTTTGTTTTCTTGGGTTTTAACCATCGTCCTGATCAGTTTGGGACGCGTCATCCTGCGCCAGATTCAGGTGAGTTTGCATCGGCGGGGAATCGGTCTGCACCGGTTAGTAGTTGTTGAGCCCATGGATCGTTCTTATGGCTTGGTTAAGAAAATCGAACGCCGGCCGGAATTGGGATTTAGAATTTTAGCTAAAATCCCTTCAAATTTTTCGGGAGATGAAATAATTGGGCGATTGGAACAGCTTCGACTCGAGTATGGGATAGACGAACTGCTCCAGTCTGATCCCAATGTTAATCAGATTACGAGTACCCGAATCTTGGAGTTTTGCCGGGATTACGGCATTCGTTTTAATTTCGTGCCGAATTTGTTTGAGACCTCCACTACCAACATTGCCGTAGAAACAATTTCCGGGATTCCGATAATTGTTTTGAAAGGCACGCCTTTAGAAGGCTGGGGAAGCGTGATTAAACGCTTGGTGGATGTTTTCATTTCCGCACTGGCTTTAATTATATTAAGCCCGATCTTTCTTCTGACTGCGCTGTTAGTTAAGTTAAGCTCGAAGGGGCCCGTATTTTTTCATCAACCTCGCGCTGCGGGTTTAGGACAGTTTGAATGCTATAAATTTCGATCCATGTATTATGAGATGAGTGAAGGTACTGCCAGCGGCGATAAATTGCGAGCACAAATCGAAAAACAGAATTCGCGAAATGGGCCGTTTGTGAAAATTAAAAACGATCCCCGAGTTACACCTATCGGTAAATTCATTCGCAAAACCAAATTGGATGAATTGCCGCAGCTCTGGCATATTCTCAGGGGACAAATGAGTTTGGTGGGTCCGCGGGTCCATATGGTGAAAGAAGTGGACCATTTTCGGGAAAATTATAAACAGATTTTTACTATTAAGCCGGGCGCCACGGGTTTGACGCAGATTACTCAGGCTACGGATAATCCAGAAATTTCTTTTGAGCAGGAAATTGAACTCGATGCTTTTTATATTGAAAACTGGTCCATCTGGATGGATTTCTATATTATTTTTAAGACAATTTTAATCTTGCTTGGCAGTAAGTCAAAAGTGGATTATTAAATGAGAATAACTTTTGTTCACGAATTTTTAAATCAGCTGGGCGGAGCGGAGCGGGTATTGCAGAATTTTCACGAGATCTGGCCGGATGCGCCGGTTGATGTTATTTTATTTGATAATAAAAAAACTCGTGGCGAGTTCGAAAACTATCTTATAAATAAAAGCTTTTTAAATAACTGGCCGGGCACCAAATCTCACCCAAAACTTTTCTTAGGGCTAATGCCGAAAGCTATCGAGAGTTTTCGATTTCCCAATACTGATGTAGTTTTATCGGATAGTTCGTCGTTTGCCAAGGGCGCTAAAACCGACCGCTTGCATATTTGTTATTGTCATACACCCACGAGATTTCTGTGGACTGATGATGATTATTTAAGTTATCAAAAATATCCCTTGGTTTTAAAGTGGCTGGGCGGCATAATTTTGCCTTGGCTTAGGACTTGGGATTTTCAGGCGGCGCAGAGACCGGATTTTTTAATTGCCAATTCTGTAAATGTCCAGCAGCGGATTAAAAAATACTATAAGCGAGATTCCATTATTATTCCGCCGCCGGTAGATACGGAATTTTTCCATCCCGTGGGAAATAAGGAAAACTATTTTTTGGTGGCGAGCAGATTAGAACCCTATAAGAAAACAGATATAGTGATAAAAGCTTTTAATCAATTAGGTTTAAAATTAAAAATCGTAGGCACAGGCTCAGAATTGGAACGATTGAAAAAAATATCTAAACCTAACATTGAATTTCTGGGGCGAGTGTCTGATGAAGATTTGAGAAAACTTTATTCCGAAGCCCAAGCTTATATTTTCCCAGCAGAAGAGGACGCAGGTATTACTTTAATAGAAGCGCAAGCCTGCAGTACGCCGGTTTTAGCATATGGCGCGGGCGGAGCACTGGAAACCGTGATCTCAGGTAAAACCGGAGAATTTTTCAAAGAGCAAACCGCAGAATCTGTAAAACAAGCGGTGGAAAATTTCGATTTGAAAAAATATAATCTGACTTTTATCCGCAAGCATGCCGAGCAATACGACAAGCAGATTTTTCAGAAAAAAATTAAGGATTTTGTAGAGGAAAAATATGCGGATTGGAATTGATCTGAGAATGCTGGGCGGCGGCTCCGGGATAGACAGGTATATCACTGAGCTAACTCAAGAAATTTTAAACAAGGATAAACAGAACGAATATGTTTTGTTTTTCCGGACTAAGGAGATGTCTGCAAGTTATGAAAAATATAATCAAAAAATCGTAATTGCAGATATCGCGCATTATTCTTTAGCTGAGCAGCTGCAATTTCCCGGTATCTTAAAAAAACAAAATCTCGACCTAATGCATTTTCCGCATTTTAACGTGCCGCTTTTTTATGCTCAGCCATTTGTCGTCACTATTCATGATTTAACGCACACTTTATTTCCCGGAAAAAAGAAATCCCGTTTTTTTCACCGCTTGGCCTACCGTGCTGTTTTTTCAAATGCCATAAAACGCGCCAGAAAAATAATCGCAGTCTCCGAGTCCACGAAAAAACAGATTATGGAATATTATTCTGTGTCCACAGAAAAAATCGAAGTAGTATATGAGGGTTTTAATACTATGTATAAAATGATCGATAAAGATCAGGCATTCCACGCTGTTGCTGAGAAATTTGGCATTAGCAAACCATTTCTATTATATGTCGGAGTTTGGCGAAGATATAAGAATCTACCCATGCTAGCCCAGGCTTTCGATAAATTAAAAAAACTAGGTTTGGATTTTCAATTAGTTTTAGCCGGGGAGATGGACAAATTTTATCCTGAGATTGAAAAGCAAGTGTATGAAATCCAGCATGCGGACGATCTAAAAGCTGTCGGACGCATATCGGACGAAGATTTGAAACTTTTGTATAATGCCGCAACTTTGTTTGTCTTGCCGTCCTTGATTGAAGGTTTTGGCTTAACCGCTTTAGAGGCTGCTGCTTGCGGTGCGCCGATCGCTTGTTCAGACATTCCTACTTTGCGGGAAATCATGGGTCAGGGAGCGGAATATTTTGATCCCAATAATTTAGAAAATATGGTTGAAGTTATTTCGGAGCTTTTAAAAAATGAGACAAGACTCGAGGAAATGGCAAATTTAGCTTTATCTAGATCAAAGCATTTTAGTTGGACCCAGGCCGCAACTGATACTATTAAAGTATATGAGGAGGCAAGATCATGAAAATATTATTAGCCGGCGGAGGGAGCGGGGGACCCGTCAGTCCGCTTTTAGCTGTTGCCGCCGAAGTTAAAAAAGTTCAGCCTCGCACTCAATTTTTATTTGTCGGCACCAAAACAGGCCCGGAGCGACAAATGGTAACACTAGCTGGATTTAATTTTGAATCTATTCCAGGGGCCAAATGGCGGAGATATTTTTCTTTAAAAAATATTTTATCACCATTTGTTTTTTGCGCGGGTCTGATCAAATCTTTTTTTATCATCGGCCGGTTCCGTCCAAATGTAGTTTTTTCCGCCGGCGGCTATGTGGCCGTGCCTCTAAGCTGGATCGGTAAGTTATTTGGCGCAAAAATCATCATTCACCAACAGGATGCCCGGGTCGGGCTTGCGAATAAATTAATTGCTTTAACTGCAAATAATATTACAACAAGCTTTGAATATACAACGAAGATGTTTTATTCCGGTAGCGGTCTCATAAGCGGGAAACTTAAAAACCGGGCGCAGTGGGTGGGAAATCCTGTGCGTCCAGAACTTTTAAGTTCCAAAATCGACCCAAAAAAATATTTTAACCTTCATAGTGATCTCCCGGTGCTTTTGATTTTAGGCGGAGCTACCGGTTCAGTACAAATCAATAAATTAATTGAGGAAATTTTGAGAGATTTAGTAAATTCTTATCAGGTCGTCCATCAAACTGGAAAAGGAAAAAATCTAGCAAAATTTCAGCATTCCAATTATCATCCTTTTGAATTGATAGAATACGAAGCTTATGCTGCAATTTTAAAATCAGCTCTCCTAGTAGTGGCTCGCGCTGGGTTATCAACTATTACTGAATTATCCATGCTGGGAAAGCCGAGTATAATAATTCCGATGCCTGGGACACACCAGGAAGATAATGCTACAATATTAACTGCAACTAATTCCGCAGAAGTGCTTTCCGGCAAAGCTGTAACCGGCAGAAATTTGCTGAAAGTAATTAATCAGTTAAAATTTGATCCGGAATCTTTAGGAATTCTGTCACATAATATTAAGTTAATCATGCCTCACGACGGCGCCGCGAAAATTTCCAAAATAATTCTAAGTTATGACAAATAAGCCAAGACCAAAAATTGGACTGGCTCTCTCTGGCGCTTCCGGCCGCGCCATTGCTCACATTGCAGTACTGGAAGTTTTAAGAGAAAATAATATCCCGATCGACGTTTTGGTCGGCTGTTCGTCGGGTGCGCTGATCGCAGCCAGCTACGCGGCGGGAACATTAGATGTTCTGAAAACCTGGCTCTATAATTTAACTGTTCGAAAAATGTTGCGGTTTTGGTCAACGCGAAATGCCCAGGGCGCTATCTTTCATCTGAACAGCGAAAAGGCCGAGCAGCAGCTTAATGAGCTAACTAAAGGCCTGAATTTTGAAGATATCAAGCCGCTGCGCCTGGGATTTGTGGCTGCTGATCTTCATACTGGCGAATTGGTCACTATGAATATCGGTAGTATTAACCAAGCTTTTAAAGCCAGCGTGGCCGTACCAGGATTACTAGAACCAGTAGTGTGGGGCAGAAAATTATTAGTAGACGGAGGATTAGTAAATATTGTGCCGACTCTGCCTACTAAAGAAATGGGTGCGGATATTGTGATTGGCGTAAATCTTGCTGCTACTAAATTTATCTATGAAAAGAGAATGCCGATTTGGCGAGGTTATAGATTTTTGACCCGACTGACGGGCCTGCAGTTTATCCGCGAAAAAATCTTGCCTAAGCTTTCGCCCAGACTTTTGTTTCGCATTGACAGTCAATCGGATCTTTTAGAAGAAGAGGATATAAAAATCCCAGGTGTGATGTCTGTTTTGTCCATGGCCTTAGATCATTCTTTTGCGATCGAAGAACAATGGGACGAGTCGCAAATTGCCTGTGACTTGATGCTGGAGCCGAAAGTAAAGCACTATGGTAAAACGGAATTCAATAGTTTGGAACAAATTTATCTGGAAGGTCGGCGTTGCGCACAAGCCGCGATTCCGGAAATTTTAGAATTGATAAACAATTATGATCCCGCAGCAGTCCAAATAAATCCTGCGGATTCTAAATCTGTGAAAATTTCCGCATGAACATTCAACAAGCGAAAAATATTTATTGCCTCGGGATCGGCGGCATCGGCGTATCTGGCATCGCCCGACTTTTATTCGCTATGGGCAAGAACGTCAGCGGCTCGGACCTGCACGCCTCCCAAATAACCCAAAAACTATCCGACCAGGGAATATTAGTAAAAATCGGACATACTGTAGAGAACTTAAATCCCAAACCAGATCTAGTTATATTTTCTCAAGACGTAAGCCCAGACTCTGCGGGTTTCATAGAGCTGCAGGAAATTGAAAAATTAAAAATACCAAAGCTTACCCAAGCCCAAGCCTTGGGCGAATTAATGCAAGGGCATTTTGGCATTGCGGTGACAGGCACGAATGGTAAATCAACCACCACGGCAATACTGGGCCTTATTTTGGAACATGCTGGACTCGATCCTTCGGTGCTGGTCGGATCCATGCTTTCTTCAAAAAACGAATCGGAAAAATTTCGATCCAATGCTAGATTGGGTTCGGGAAAGTTTTTTGTGGCAGAATCCGACGAATATCACCGAAAAATGTTAGAGAATCATCCGCAAATGATTGTGATTACCAATATTGCGGAAGATCATCTGGATTATTATAAAGACTTGGCTGACATCAAACAGGCTTTTTTAGAATATATTTTAAGCATGCCTCCAGATGGAATTTTAATTTACAATGCGGATGACCATAACACGGTGGAAGTTTGCCGGCAAGCGAAATGCCATAAACTAACTTTCGGTATTCATCACTACGCGGATTTGCAGGCCATTAATATTAAAGAAGAGAATTCTAAACAAATTTTCGATCTGCATTATGATGATCAGAAAATCGGCAGTTTGAAATTAAATATCCCAGGCGCTTTTAATGTTTCCAATGCTTTAGCCGCATCACTGGCCGCGCTTAAACTTAAGATAGACTTTTCGGTTATAAAAGAGTCATTAGAAAATTATTATGGTCTTTGGCGAAGATTTGAAGTGGTGGGACAAATCAGCGGGAAAATGGTAATTTCTGATTATGCTCATCATCCAGCTGCGATAACAGGTACAATTGAAGCAGCGAAGCAGTTTTTTCCCGGAAAAAAAATCTTGGTAGTGTTTCAACCGCATCATAGAAATCGAACGCAAGCTTTGTTTAAAGACTTTGTCCTGGCGCTTTTAAATGCCGATGAAGTTATCATCCCTGAAATTTTTGACGTAGCCGGTAGGGAACACGGAGAAAAAATCAGCTCCGAGGATCTGGTGCGAGAGTTGAACAGGAAAAAAGAGCTTGCTACTTTCGGTGGGGATTTAGAGAATACAGAAAAAATAATTAACACCAAACTTCCTGATTACGATGTATTGCTTATGATGGGCGCAGGCGATATAGATGTTTTGGCCCGAAAAATAATTAAATAAATTTATGCAATCTTGGCAACTGATCAAAATAAATATTTTAATGCTGTTCCGAAATAAAAGCGGATTGTTTTGGACATTGCTCGTGCCGGCTTTGATTTATATCAGCTTGTCAGTGTTGCCGATCGGTGTGGTGCTGGGAACGGGCAGCTATTCCGCGTTTCTTTTGCCTGGAGTGATCGCGCTGACGATTATGCAAGGAGGCATATATACCTTAGCTTATTGGATGACTGATCTTAGGGGCCGAGGAATTATTAAGAGCCTGAGTACGACTCCTTTGGTCAAATCCGAACTCGTGATAAGTTTAATTATCAGTCGAACAGTGATTATGTTTTTGCAGGCATTGCTTTTGACTTTTATTGGCATAATGTTTTTTCATGTTGTAATTCATGGCTCGCTATTGTGGGTATTATTATTTGTTATTTTGGGAGGGATAGTTTTTTTGCCGATCGGTCTGTTAATTTCCACCTTTGCCAAAAGCTATGAATCAGCAGCCCCAATAACAGCCGGGATCGGTCTGCCCCTGATTTTTTTAGGCGGCGTGTTTTATCCCGTGAGTCTTCTGCCGAAATATTTGCAGACTCTGGGCACATTCCTGCCTATTTCCTTTTTAGCCGACGCGCTGAGGAAAGTTTACTTAACTTCGCCTTCTTTATATGATCTTTCTCAGGATTTGATTTGGTTATGTTTGTGGTCGGTGCTGATTTTAATTATTACTTTATGGCAATTCAAATTTGATGAATAATAAATTAATTGTTATCATAATCTCATGAATATTTCTATTAAAGCCACGCATCTTGATCTTACAGACTCCCTTCGTTCGTACGCTGAGGATAAAATTGGAAATTTGGAAAAATATCTTCCCGCCGCATCAGCTAAAATCGAATTAGAGCGGGCGCCGCATCATCATTCCGGATTAGTTTTTCGTGCCGAAGTAAATATCATTGCCGGCGGCAAAATTTTGCGCGCCGAAGCGCTGAGTGAAGATATTTATGCAGCTGTTGATTTGGTCGTGCCGAAGTTAAAAGAACAAATCACAAAATTTAAAGGTAAAAGAGAAACGCTGAGACGTCGCGCAGCGCGAAAAAGGGGTTGACCCAGTAATACAACTTCGATGCTTTTGCCTTTTACGGCTTTGAAATGTAAAATATAATTTATAGAGTCGCATTAATATTTATCAGACTCCAATTCTCGGCAAAAGCGAAGAAAGCCGTAATCGAAGTTGATATACTGGGTTGACAAGTTTTCAAATAAGTTTAATATAAGGTTACAGACTAATTTTTAGCGCAGATAGGAATAATAATTGAGACAGCTGAAAAAAAAGAAAAACGGTTTCAAAAAATTCTGGCGGCTAGGTTTGGAGGAAGCTAACACGCAAAATTTTGATATCGGAGCAGATGGTGAGTTAATTTTCCGAGAGGGTAACTACCAGTACAATATTTACGACCTCGTAAAGAAATACGGTTCTCCGACAGAAATTGTTTTTCCGACTATTATCGAAAATCGAGTAAGGGACTTGATTGAAACCTTCAACGCCTATATAAAAATTATGGGCTACAAGGGCCGTTTTTTCTATCACTACGCCATGAAGGCCAATCAAACAAAGCAGTTTGTCCTGCCAGCAGTGGCTGAAGGAGCGAATTTGGATGTGGCTTCAGCCAATGAATTGTTTTTGGTGAAGAGGATGATTGAGGAAGACAAATTTACTCGCAAAATCCGAGTTATTTGCAATGGACCAAAAACCGAGAAATATATCAGCTTAATAGAAGAGCTTCGGGGCAAGGGCCTGATTGTCATTCCTATTATTGAGGACTATGTTGAACTGGAACGTTTAAAGAAGTTTAAGGGAGAAGTAGGAATCCGGGTGAATTTGGACATTAAAGTCCAGGCGCATTGGGATAAGAAGTTCAATCGATTCGGGTTCAGCGAATCGGAACTGCGAAAAATCGGCAAAGTAAGGAATCTTTCAACTCTGCATTACCATATCTCAAAACAGATCGAGAGCATGGAAGGTTTCGTAAAACCTCTGCAGCGCGCCATGCCGCTGTATGCTTTTTTGAAAGAAAAAAATCCCGGGCTCGATACTTTAGATATCGGCGGCGGAGCCGGCATTCCTTTTGAAAAGAAAAAACATTTTTATTCCGGCAAAAGTTTAATTCAAAAAATCATCAAGGCGGCCAAGAAAGAAGCGGACAAGCTTGGCATCCGCCACCCGAACCTGATTGTTGAGTGGGGGAGCTATGTGGCCGCGCCGGCGCAAATTACGGTTTACAAAATTTTGGCGGAAAAAGATGTCAGCGATAAAAATCACAAAAAATGGTATGTGATTGATGGAAGTTTTATGAATGATTTACTGGACACTTGGGCAATTCACCAAAAATGGCATGTTACACCCGTCAATTACATGAATACTCATAAACTCCAACCTGTTTGGTTTGCCGGTTCCAGTTGCGACTCTGATGACAAGTATACAGCCGGTGGCGAGTACACTATGCTTCCAAAGCTGCAGGACTGTGATGAATTATTTGTAGCTTTCTACGATACTGGGGCTTATCAGGATGCTTTAGCTTCGCATCACTGCTTGCTTTCTTCCCCAGCCAAACTGATTGTGCAAAATGGGGAAGTAAAATTAGCCAGGCGGCGGGAAACCTCAGAGGATGTAGGGAAGCATTTTGGATGGTAAATACGCTCGGACAGGTTTTTTAGACCATAAAAATCTCTATTTATATAGATCTTTAAAGTAGATTTTTATTCGCGTTGCGGTTTCTGAAGAAACACGCAAAGCGTCTAAAAAACCTGTCCTCGCTTCAAAATTTCTAAGTTTAACTAAATCATTAATCAAGAAATATATGGGTACGATCAAA
>DATJFX010000012.1:0-5602 GCA_035495465.1 Candidatus Methylomirabilota bacterium | reverse complement strand
TTATCGCAAATTTAAAATTCAAATAAAGGAAACGCCGGATGATTTCGCCATGATGGCTGAAATGTTAACACGTAGGTTTCGCCATGATGGCTGGGCCATGCCGGATCTGATCCTAATTGACGGCGGCAAAGGGCAATTATCAACTGCGGTAAAAGTTCTGAAGCATTATCAATTACAAATTCCGATTATTGGTCTAGCTAAGCGTTTGGAAGAAATTTTTGTACCGCAAAATTCTACTCCGTATATCCTCCCTGCTAATTCTGCAGCTTTATTTCTATTACAAAGAGTCCGGGACGAAGCGCATCGGTTTGCTATCACATTTCATCGCAAACTACGCACTCGGAAATCTCTAGTTTCCGCACTGGATCAAATCACCGGGATCGGTCCGAAGAAGAAAAAACAACTTCTTCAGAAATTCGGGTCAACCATGAAAATCCAGCAAGCTTCTATCACCGAATTGGGCGCCATTGTAGGCACCACGATTGCTGAAAAAATCAAAGCCAGCCTCCCGGCTTTATAATGACTGGCTTTGACAAGGCCCGGTTTTTCTGACAAAATATATGGGTTCTAAAACTTTCAACAGATAACCATAACTGCTAACTTTATATGCATATTTCTCAAAATGTTTTAATCTTTGGTCTAATAATTATTGATGTATTATTAATCGCCTGCATTCTCCTCCAACAGCGCGAAGGCGGATTGTCCACGGTATTTGGCGGCGAAGGCGCAGTTTATCGTTCCAAGCGTGGAATCGCCAAGGGCCTGCATTATTTTACAATTGTTCTTGCGATTCTTTTTGCTGGCCTGAGTTTGTGGGTACTCTTTTTGAAATAATCTTGTGCGAAATTTTTGGGGACAAATAAAAGATTTTCTAGCAGCTGTTAAACGCGGAATTTCCCAGATCCGTGATCTTAAGAAGCAGCAAATTCCCCATTTAATAGAAACATTTTCTAAAAAAGAATTATACATATTAGTCGCCGCCCTGTTATTTGTATGTTTAAGCGGCGGTTTTTTATTGAAAAGTTTAT
This sequence comes from Candidatus Methylomirabilota bacterium, assembly GCA_035495465.1. Classification (GTDB taxonomy): domain Bacteria; phylum Patescibacteriota; class Doudnabacteria; order UBA920; family O2-02-FULL-48-8; genus DATJFX01. The sequence goes on along the minus strand of DATJFX010000012.1, from coordinate 4,574 downwards.
TTAGCCAAGGGTCGAACGTTCACAATGGCGGAGAGATAACTGAAGGACTAGTCGGACAGCCGCAATTTATCAACCCGATTTTGGCACAAAATAATAACGTGGATTCGGATTTGAGCCGGATTGTTTACGCGCAATTGCTGAAATACGATGATGCGGAGGACCTGAGACCGGATCTGGCCCAGGACTTGCCTACAATTTCTGCTGACCAGAAAACTTTTACTCTCAAACTTAAACCAAATCTCAAATGGCAGGACGGCAAACCCTTAACTGCGGATGATGTTTTATTTACAATCCAAACTATTCAGAATGCGGATTTCTCTTCCCCTCTCCGACCAAATTGGATCCGCGTCAAAGTTACAAAAGTTGATGATTTAACTTTAACTTTTACCTTGCGCGAAGTTTCGGTTTCGTTTATCAATAACTTTGCTTTAGGAATTTTACCCCAACACATCTGGGGTTCTCTTTCCGCTCAAGACTTTCGTTTAGCCGATGCTAACCTTAAGCCGATTGGCTCCGGGCCTTTTAAAATTTCCGAAATCCAAAAGATCTCTGACAAAAAAATTAAATCCCTAAGCCTGGTTCCAAATAGTAATTACTATCAAGGGCGACCTTATTTAGACGAGATAACTTTCAAATTTTTCGATTCAATGGATGATCTGATTAATGCTTACCAAGGGCGAACTATTAATAGTTTAGGATTTGTTGCTTTTGACAGCAAAGCCTTTCTCGCTGCATCAGATAAATACACTCAATATCGGGTGGATCTTCCACAATACCAAGCAGTATTTTTTAACTTGATTAAAAATTCTCCGGTCGCTGAAAAAGCAGTGCGTCAGGCGTTATGGCTAACTACTAATCGGGATGAAATCATCAATCAGGCTTATGCCAATCAAGTCGCGGCGGATTATACTCCCATTCTTCCAGGAAGCTTGGGCTTTAATGCAAATATAGAAAAAACTGTTCATAATAGTTTGGAAGAAGCAGGTGGGATTTTAGACAAAGCCGGGTGGAACCTGGATCCCACCACGGGTTTGCGGATGAAAAACGGTAAACCTTTGGAATTTAATCTGGCTGTTAACGGAAGTTTAATTTTAAACGTAAAAACGGCCCAAATTTTGTTAGCTCAATGGGAAAAACTTGGGCTAAAAGTGGATTTAGTATTGGCAGCCCCGGATGAATTGGAACAAAACTATATCAGGCCCAGACAATTCGACGCTTTATTGTTTTCAGAAAACATCGGCGCAGACCCGGATCCTTATCCATTCTGGCATTCCAGCCTGGCCCATGATCCTGGACTGAATTTTTCTGGTTTTTCTAATCCCGAAGCCGATAAGTTGCTGACGGAAGCTCGGCAGACGAATGACGGAAATATCAGGACTCAGGATTATCTACGCTTTCAAGAAATTATTAACGATGAACTGCCAGCTATCTTTTTAGTGCGATCTCTCTATATCTATAACGTCCCAAAAAAAATCCAAGGGATAAACCTGAACGAAATTATCGAACCCTCGGATAGATTTTTAGATATCAATAAATGGTACGTGACAAATTAAAAAACGCCTAGAGCGTTTTTGGTGCCGCGGGGGAGAGTTGAACTCCCATGACCTTTCGGTCGTACGCACCTGAAGCGTATGTGTCTGCCAATTCCACCACCGCGGCCTGCAATCAATTTTATCATAAACCGAACTTGCTATAAAGGCAACGAAAGGGCCGATTTTATTGGTCCATCTCGCCTTCAGTATTGACTAAATCCCTAAAAAGGTATATACTATATCTACCTTAAAGTTCTCCGATTGAGTCGGAAACAAAAGCAAAATTAGCAAAAGTCAGTTAATAAACCTCTAGTTTGTTATTTGTCTTGTGTTAATTAAGCTGTTCGGTCTTGGGTTCAGCCCTGCCGAAGCTTATCAATTATTATTTTTAAGTTCGTAAAAGAACACAGTTACGACAAAAGGTTTTTTATGATTTTGCGCAAGCAAAACAACTCTGGCCAGAGACAGGCCCAAGCTGTAGCTACGCGTCCTTCGGAACATCCAAGTACGCATACTCAGCCTATAAAAGTCGACAACAAAGCCGGACTAAAAATTATTCCACTCGGGGGAATTGAAGAAGTCGGCGAAAACATGACTGTACTTGAGTACGGTGATGATATTTTAGTCATTGACATGGGGTTAGGATTTCCAGACGAAACCATGCCTGGCATTGACTACATTATTCCAAACACTAAGTATTTGGAAGACAATAAAAAAAGAATTAAAGGTGTGATTATCACTCACGGCCACTTAGACCACATCGGTGCTATCCCCTACATCATGCCGAAAATTGGCGATCCGCCAATTTATACCATGAAGCTGACTGGCGAATTGATCAAAAAGCGATTGGAAGAATTTCATTTGCTCGGTCGCAGTCAAATCCATGAAATTAATAAAGATGACGTACTAACTTTGGGAAATTTCCGGATTCGATTCTTCCGAATTAACCACAACATTCCGGATGGCGTTGGTTTAGCCATCAATACTCCAGCTGGTCTTTTGGTTTATGCCACGGACTGGAAATTCGACCATACCCCTGTGGATGGCCGACCGAGCGAATTTGATAAATTGGCCAAATATGGCGGCGAAGGCGTGGCCCTTCTGATGTCAGATTCAACCAATGCCGAAAAACCCGGCTATTCCGTATCGGAAAAAACTTTAGGTGATACGATTGATCGGATTATGCAAGACGCGAAAGGCCGCGTGATTTTCGCTACCTTCTCGACCTTGATCTCCCGTGTTCAGCAAGTATTGGACGCAGCGCATAAAACCAACCGAAAAGTGGTAGTCACCGGCCGCTCCATGGTGAATAACGTAGAAATTTGTTTGGCTACCAATTATTTGAAGTTGCCGGCCAAGGGCATGATTATTAAAATGGAACAAGCCAATAAATTGCCGGATAACCAAGTGATAATTTTAACCACCGGCTCCCAAGGAGAAGAAGCTGCAGCTCTTGCTCGAATCGCACGTAGTGAACATAAAACTATTCAGATTAAAAAAGGTGATACCTGCGTAGTATCTGCCAACCCTATCCCGGGCAATGAACGATCTGTTTCTTCTGTATTGTCCAACCTGGCCCGCTTAGGCGCCAAAGTGCTTTACTACAAGATGCTCGATATCCATACCTCAGGCCATGCTTACCAAGAAGACCTGAAGCTCATGATCGGTTTGACCAAGCCGAAATTCTTCATGCCAATTCACGGCGAACACCACATGTTGGTGGCGCATGCCAATATCGCGCAAGCTGTCGGAATTCCGGAAGATAATATTTATACTTTGGATAATGGCCAGATGCTGGAGATGTCTGCCGAAGGCGTAAAGGTTTTGGAAGCAAAAATTCCAACTGGTTACGTGTTCGTAGATGGCCTAGGCGTCGGCGACGTTGGCGAAGTCGTACTTCGCGATCGCCAGGTTATGGCTCAAGACGGTATGTTTGTGATTATTATGATTATTGATCGCAAAACCGGAAAACTCACCCAACAGCCAGACATTATCTCCCGCGGCTTTATCTACATGAAAGGCTCAGAAGATCTGCTGAAGGAAGTAAAACACGAAGTAAGGAAAGTTGTGGAAAGCAAAAGCGGTAACGATAAAGGCTACAAAGAACCAAACTGGACCTATGTCCGCGGTGAAGTCCGCGACCAGATCGGCGAATTTCTGTTCCAACGAACTGAACGCCGTCCAATGGTTTTACCAGTTGTGATTGAAGTCTAAAATAACTCCCCGCTAACCCTCAGCTAACCCGCCCCTCTTAACTAAGAGGGGCGAACTGCTATCTAATGCTTGTAGTTCCACGGCAGTTCTCAATGAGGTCCCGGCCGTTTGAGAAATTTGGTCAGAATTCAACGCGAACGAGCGGTAAAACATGATAATGTTTTCGCGAGTGAGCTAAGAATTCTGGCAAATTTCTCTTAGGCCGGCAGTTTTTTCTTTGCCATCTTTTTGTCTGCACAAAAAGATGGCAATAAAGTTATAAAAGAGTTATAATCATTATATGAAAGACATTATTGTCTCGGGAATTCAACCGACTGGGGAATTGCATATTGGCAATTACCTAGGATCACTAAAAAACTTTGTCGAGTTACAGGAAACTCATGACTGCTTTTTTTTCGTGGCTGATTTGCACGCTTTAACGGGCGAGATAAAATCCGCCGACGAACTTTCGAAAAACATCCGGAGTCTAATTGTGACTTTTCTGGCCGCAGGCTTGGATCCGAAAAAATCTACAATCTTTCTTCAATCCCAAGTCCCGGCACATGCAGAGTTGGCTTGGATTTTTAACACAATTACGCCGATCGGTGAACTTGAGCGCATGATCCAGTATAAAGATAAAGCCGCCAGACAATCTACCAACATCAACGTCGGCTTGTTAGACTATCCTGTACTCCAAGCCGCTGATATTTTGCTTTATAAACCCACCCACGTACCTGTGGGTCAGGATCAAATGCAGCATCTGGAACTTACCAATACTATTGCCCGGAAATTCAACAACAAATTCGGTCAAACGTTTACTGAAATAAAGCCTTTTATGCAAAAACCTTT
>DATJFX010000011.1:0-5390 GCA_035495465.1 Candidatus Methylomirabilota bacterium | reverse complement strand
ACTTTTCGTATCCGCACTAAGAAACTTGGCCCGAGATACGTTTTTGATAAATAACGGCAGTTTGCGATGCTGGACTCGAAAATTCGCACCTCGCTCACGAGGATAATGGGGATTATAAGACAAGCTGGCGCTAGTATAAACCAATTGATATCGGTCGGATTTATTAAATTTATACCAAACAAAACCAAAATCCGCTTCCAGAATTTTAATTCCGGTTTCGATAAAATTTTCCAAAACTTTTACTTTATTGCTAGTATCTATAGAATCTACTCCAACCTGATTCAATAAAGTTATTTTTTTTAAAATTAATTTAGACATAGGTGTAAAAAAAGTGGGATGACCGACCAAAGTACAGCCATCCCATTCCCGTTAGATCGTGATCACGCAAATCGTATAATTCCGGTCATAGAACGGAATTAGACATTGGCGCGCTATCTGTGGCTCTCGCCCCAAGCCCGCACAGAGATATTCCAGAATCTGAGCCCGGGTGTAGGCCGTTGAGTGCCAGGTGCCGTTGGAGCGCTGAGCAGATATATAGCTGGGATTGTCTTCCCCGAATGGATGCACAATTACCAGCTCCATACCCATCTTCAGCAACTTGCCGATCTCTCCAAGCGCTACCTCGACATTCGGATCGTTTTCCAGGAGTCGACACATGAACAGATAATCTTTCTTGTTTTCCCAGCCCTCCTTCTCCTGTTTTTCGAGTTTCTGATCGATGGCGGTCACGTAATCCCTGCGCTGATAACTAACAGGCAGAAATGACAGACGCATCTTTCTCTTCAACTCTTCCATGTACCGCTGGGCGTTTCGCAGAGCCAGTGGCAAGAAATCTACGATCCGGATGGCGAACCCATTCTGGATCGCACATTCGAACCAACCCGCGTCGTCGCCCTCGCCGAATCCAACGTACATGAATTCGGACCGAACGCTTACTACTCCGGAAACCACTTCATCTTCTATGAAGCGCTCCATAAATCTGGTGATGGCGGACCCAAACATGGCTGTCCATCTTGAATAGTTTTCGTCCGTGACGACGCCTTGATTTACCAGATGGGTGGGAGCCAGTGGCCATCTTCTTGCGTTTTTACTCCGACTTAGACGCCCACCCCAGTATTCCATTTGCGTCTCGAGGTCTGCCGAAAGCAGGCCCTCAAGCTCCGGGATGAGATGCAGTCTCACACTCCTTCCTCCTTCCGTGATACATAAGTATTATAAGCCAAGCCTAGAATATTACAATCTTCTTATTTATTAAAAAATATTAATGAAAAATTCATTATTATTTACTATAATAGGTATATCTAGTAATTAATCCATAAAAACATGGTGATATTAATAGCAGAAGATGAACCTAAAGTAGCGGCCTTGCTTAAAAATGCCTTAGAAAAAGAGTTCTATACTGTAGAATTAGTCCATAATGGCGAAGAAGCCATGAAAAAAATCAGCGTCAATGATTATGACCTGATCATTCTAGACGTGATGTTGCCCGGCAGAGATGGCTTTCAAATCTTGGAAGAAACTCGAAAAATGGGATTAAATGTGCCGGTTCTGATGCTGACAGCCAAAAAATTATCTGAAGACAAAGTCAAAGGATTAAATATCGGCGCAGATGATTACATGATCAAGCCGTTCGATATCTTAGAACTCCTCGCTCGGGTAAAAGCTCTGACTCGCCGGGCCCAAACTATTAAACCAAACAAGCTTCAGATCGAAGACTTAGTCGTAGATACACTTGCTCATGAAATCTATCGGGGTGATAAAGAAATCAATCTGACTAGTAAAGAATACCGTATTCTAGAATATCTGATGCGCAACCAGGGAGTGATCTGCAGCCGCACCATGCTCAATGAACATATTTGGGGATTCAATTATGTAAAAAGCAATATTATCGATGTCTACATGACTCGCCTACGAAAAAAGATCGACTCTCACTTTGATAAGCCTTTGATTTATACTGTCTACGGGGTAGGCTATAAAATTAAAGCTTAAAATTTTATGGCTACTCCTGATTTCTTTCATACTCTAAGAAATAAATTAACTGTGCTGAAGGGCAATCTGGATTTGATCCGGCTAGAGGATTTGCCAGAACCCAGCCAAAAAATGCTCCGCAACGCCAAATCAGAAATAAACGATATAAACAAATTAGTCGAAGAATCCGAGCCTTCATAATTTGTTCATATTAAAATCAGTAGAATAAATATGGAGGTAGGAGGGGTGCCAACTAAATATATTCTATAAAAAACATCCCCCTTGGGGGATGTTTTTTATTTAAAAATCTAATTAATTATTTGCTCGGAGTGCTCGAAGTTGTGCCCGTGGCTGGACGAATTTGAATATTTTGGGCTGTCACCGTGCCATCGCTATTACTGGTGCCTGTGACTATAACTTGGGCTCCGACAGTTAAATCATCTTTAGTACCGGCAGCGGTTTTGGCCACCATTGTACTGTCAGCAAGAAAAATTATTTTAGTGCTGCCGTCTTGGGTTTTCACAGTCACGCTTTTGTCGTCTTTACTGATAATTTCTCCGCCGACAAATCCACCATTAGGTCGCATCATGCCGCCGCGGCCAGCAAAAGCCGTATTAAATGTCCCCGCTTGCCCATTACCAAATATTCGGACACGGCTTCGAGTTTTCCCATAAACCATGCCGCCATAAAATGCCCCACCCGCTGCCAACACTACGATTAAGGCTCCAATAATCCAATTTTTCTTATTCATAATTTCCTTTCCCGCCTCTTTAGCGGGTCGCCTACAGGCGACTTATTAATAATTTAATTTATTCATATCGCAAAGCCTCAATCGGATTGAGTCTGGATGCACGACGGGCTGGGTAATATCCAAATACAACCCCGATAGCCGCAGACACCCCGAAGGCTAATACAACTGAAGAAAAGGTGATTTGACTGGTAATGCCAAACTTAGAAGTCAGTAGCGATACCAGCCATCCAAAAATTATGCCGATCCCGCCGCCTGTAAACGTTAAAAGAATAGATTCCGTCAAAAATTGAAAATTAATATCAGATCGAGTCGCGCCGATGGCTTTCCGAAGTCCGATCTCTCGCGTCCGTTCGGTCACAGTCGTGAGCATCATATTCATGATGCCAATTCCTCCAACTAATAATGATATGCCGGCAATTGATGCTAAAAGAAGCGTTAAAGTCTGCGTCACGCTGGAAGCTGCGGAAACCAGATCCGATTGATTCAAAACTGTAAAATCTGCGTCAGCCAAATCACTGATGCCGTGTCTTTGTAATAAAATTTCTGTGGTCTGATTTTGTACGTTGGTCATGGATTGGGCATCAATTGCAGATATGGCAATTGTGCTCACATAGGCTTTGCCCGAAGCGCTTAATCCCACCAGATACTGCTGGGCGGTAGAAATAGGAATAAAAATCATATCATCCTGATTGGTAAATCCAGAACCGCCCTTAGCTTGCGTCACGCCAATGACTTTAAACTGAGTCGCTCCGATCCGGATGGTCTGACCAATCGGATCTGATCCTTCGCCAAATAAAGTATCACGAGTCGAGGGTCCTAAAACTGCGACTTTTGCTTTGCTTGTAACTTGTTGATCCGAGATAAATGTACCGCTCTCTAGATTAATATTTCTAACTAAAGGATAATTCGGATCTGTGCCCATGATTTGCGTGTTGGTATTCGTGCCCTTTGCCGTAACCTGAGATCTTCTGGATAATTCCGCGTCTAAAGCTTTGATACTGCTTAACTGACTCCGTAAAGCTTCCACATCTTCTTGAGTTAAAGTTTGAGCGCTCCCTAATCCGCTACTGACAAATGAGCCTGGTGTTTTTTGAGCGCCAGCAGTGACGCTGATCAGATTGGAGCCAATTGATTCAATGTTTGCCTGAATAGAACCTCGGGCGCCTTGGCCGATTCCGACCATCGCGATCACGGAACCAATACCAATCACAATACCCAACATGGTCAGAATAGTCCTGATTTTGTTGACTATTAGGGCGCTGTAGCTTTCCGCAAATAAATCTTTAGTTTTCATTCGTCATTGGATTAACGGTTTTTCTGGCCTGATTTTTCTTATCACTTAAAATTCTGCCATCGCGGATATGAATAATCCGATTTGCATGTTCAGCAATATAAGGTTCATGAGTGATTAAGACAATAGTATGCCCCGCATCATTCAATCGCTGAAAAGTAGACAAGACAATATCACCAGTTTTGGTATCCAAATTTCCCGTGGGTTCATCCGCCAGAAGCAACGACGGATTATTTACCAGGGCCCGAGCGATCGCCACTCTTTGCATTTGTCCGCCGGACAGTTGATTCGAAAGGTGATAAAATCGGGATTCGTCCAAACCGGCTTGGACACTGGCTTTTTTGGCCATGGATTCTCTGTCCACTTTATTCACTCCAGCATAGACTAAAGGCAAAGCTACATTTCGCAAAACGCTAGCTCTGGGAAGTAAATTAAAAGACTGAAATACAAAACCAATTTTCTGCCGGCGGATCGAAGCGAGTTCGTCGTCAGTTAAAGTGGAAACATCTTTTTCATCCAATAAATACTTACCCGCACTCGGCGTATCGAGTGCCCCCAGAATGTGCATCAGCGTGGACTTTCCAGAACCTGAAGGCCCCATGATCGCCACAAATTCTCCATCCTCTATCCGAAAGCTTACGTCTTGAAGAACTTTGGTTTCTACGCCTTCGTTAAAGTAAGATTTGTAAATGCGCTCGCATGAAATCATATTAATTTCCTTTGCCAGTGGTTTGAAAAACTCGAACATTTCCCCCACCGCCAAATCCGGCATTGCCGCGATTGGTGCCACCCAGCCCTGGGATGGTAGAGCTGCTCGGCCGCGTGGTACTGCTTGTACTCGGATTAATTGTTTGAGTAACTACCATATCGCCTTCGTTCAGTCCGGAGGTTATTTCAGTCTCCGTGTCATTGGAAATCCCTACTTCCACATTTTTATTCTGAGGCTGTCCGGAGCTGTCCAGCATTTGGACGTAACTTCCGCCTTGATTGGTTTTTACTGCCGAGCTTGGCACAGCTAAGACATCAGTTTTTACGTCCGTGATAATGTCGGCATTTACGCTCATGGAGGGCTTGATCCGGTCATCCTGAGTATCAAAAGAGATTTTCACAGTATAATTTACAACGCCCTGGGTAGTCGTGCCCACTTGATCAACTTCCGCCACCTGGCCTGTGATCGATAAACTATCAATCGCGTCAAAAGTCAGTGTGACTTTCTGTCCAACTTTTATTTTAGCGACGTCGACTTCATTTAAAGATATACTGGCCAATTTTTGCTTGGTGATGACAGATGCTATTACTGTGCTGTTAGTAACTTGATCTCCTTTTTTGCTATTAACTGCAGAGACTAGGCCATCGAAAGGAGCTTTCAAAATATTATTA
>DATJFX010000010.1:0-7738 GCA_035495465.1 Candidatus Methylomirabilota bacterium | reverse complement strand
CGAACCAGGAAAAATAAAACCCCGCCTTTTACAGAGCGAGATCACCTTTTCCATCAAATCATTTTTTTCTTCTTTCATTATATTAAGTAACGCTGGATGCTTAGGATTAGCCCTAAACTGGATGCGCCACCCTTTCTGTATTGCTAATTATAGCATATAATCGGTTTCAAGCAGAAAAGTTATTCACTTCGATCTTTAAACTTTTTTAAAAGTTCTGAAAAATTTCCAGCTTCAATACTATCTCGCACTCGTTGCATGAGTCCCAGATAAAATTTTAAATTATGCATAGTCGCCAGACGAATCCCCAAAGGCTCGCCGGATGCAAATAAATGCCTCAGATAACTTCTCGTATAATTCTGACAGCCATAACAAGTACACGCATTATCTACTGGGGTAAAATCTTCTTTATATTTCTCCAAATTTATATTCATGGTGGTATAGCCATCTCCGTCCTGGGGCTTTAAATTAACGTAAAGTTTGCCATGCCGCGCTTCGCGGGTCGGAATCACACAATCAAAACTATCACAACCCAAAGCCACAGCTTGGACAATTTGCTCCGGCGTACCCACACCTAATAAATGTTTCGGCTTATCTTCTTCCAGATGCGGAATACTAAAATTCACAGCTTCATACATTAGATCTTCTGATTCACCGCCATTTGCTACACCGCCAATACAATAACCCGGAAACCCGATGCTGACAATTTCTTCAGCAGATTGTTTTCGCAGATCTTTAAACACCGCGCCCTGTACAATACCCCATTGTTTTTGTCCTGGATTGATCGAGCCTGGTAAAAGTTTTTCATGCTCAAGCTTGGCCCGTTTCGCCCAGGCTGTAGTTCGCGCCACCATGCTTGCCACGGATTTTTTATCCGCTTCAGCTTCGCCAAACTCATCCAAAACCAAGGCTACATCTGATCCTAAGTTGGCTTGGATCTGCACAGAAATTTCTGGAGTTAATAAATGAGTGGTGCCGTCAATTTCGGATTGAAATGTCACGCCTTGATCTGAAACCTTTACCATCTTGCTTAAAGAAAAAGCCTGGAAGCCCCCAGAGTCTGTAAAAATTCCGCCTTTCCAATTCATAAATTTATGAAGTCCTCCAGCTTTGGCGATCAACGCGTCTCCTGGTCTTTGCCAAAGATGATAGGTATTGGCCAAAATCATTTCCGCGCCCCAAAACCGCAATTCTTCCGCGGCAATAGATTTAATTGCGCCTTTCGTGCCAATCGGTAAAAACACAGGCGTATGAACGTCACCGTGCGCAGTGTGAATTATGCCAGTTCTGGCTTTCGAAGTGGAATCTTTTTTAAGTATAGTAAACATGATGTTGTTTTAAACTATTCTAAAGTATATACTATTATGAACCTAAACGGGAGGAAGAAAATGCCGTGCGGACTTGTTTCGACTGAGTGTTTGATTTTGATGCATCTGGAGTCGGCGCCGGATTTCGGCTTTCAAATGGTCGGAAAACTGCGCGACCTTGCTGGACGAAAAATTACCCGGGGGACCATCTACCCGACCCTCATCCGTTTATGTCAAAAGGGCTTGATTCGCTCGGATCCGGCAAGGGAGCGCAGACAGGCTCGCCGCTACTACACCCTGACCCGGCGTGGCCGATCCGAACTGCAAAAAATCCGCCTGCGATTGAAGTGAGGGCGTATGCAACCACTCGAACCCTTACTCACATGTGAACAAGTGTGCAAATTACTTGCATTGGATTTGCACTCTCTCTACCGGCTGATAAAGAAAAAACAGATCGGAGCAGTCCGAGTTGGCAGATCCTGGCGTTTCTTTCCGGCAGATATTCAAGTGTACATCAGCCACCCCGAAAATCAAAAACGCATGCTGTTCGAGACCTCGGAGTAGAATAATATTCTACTCTTTTTTTATAAAAAATAGTGAAAGTTCTTTCGAAACTCTCACTACTATGCCCTACGAGTCTTTTTGCCTAAATATTGTGATCGCTGTCACGAAGCATCCCGCGCTTCCGGCGATCTTAACCGCGACCTCTGGTGATCCTCCCTTTATCCATAGCCCAAAAAACATACCCACAAAAGCCGCCCCGCCCCAGATCAATGCCCGCATACCCGCCTCCGCCGCCGATATTCCCGAATTCCCCAAGTGGTTCACAATTACCAATTGTACTGATTTCTAAGTTTTCAGTCAATAAAAAAACCGTAAGCCGAAAGCTTACAGCTGACGAAGGAAATGTGCCACTACGTCCGTAGGACGCGTGGCCAGCCAAAAAGCGGACGCGATGATCAGGAGCAGTACCGCGTGCACGAGGATTTGACCCGCGGCGGAGCTGGCAACATCAGTATTGGACTGCATCTATACCCTCTTTTTTCTTAGAATCCGAATTTCGGACAAACCTGAAAAAAAGTATAGGCGAAACAGGCCTGCAAGTCAAGAAGCCAGAAAGAGAACCCGGAATAACTGATAATGATTATTCAATAATTTGATAAATTTCCCGTCGTCCTGTCAGATACATATCTGTGTAATGGGACATTTCCTCTGCGAGTTTTGGATCCATGTTCGGATCGGGTTTCTTAGACTTATATTCTTCCATCTGCTTTTCCCATTCGGCCAAACTTTTCACTTCCATTTCCATGACAACTGTATTATAAGGACCGACTATATCTGTCATGACTTTTCCCGGCATACCGGTATCGGCCATTTTCTTAAACATTTTAGCAAGCTTACTAGCTTGTCCGGGTTTGGCTGTAAAAATTTCTCGGATTAAATACATATATTTATCTCCCTTCGATTAATGTAGTTTCAGATTAGGCTAAGTAATTCACCTTGTCAAACATTCTTTCTTTGCTTGCCTAAAGAAATATCCCAAGTTAAAATATAAATCCTGCGGCGGCCTGGAAATAAATGGATTTAAACAAACTGGCGTTTGTGGATGTGGAAACAACCGGCGGGAGTGCTCTTTATTCCCGAATTCTGGAAATAGCTATAATTCGGGTAGAAAACGGAAAAATTACCCGAAAATTTTCCACAGTTGTGGATCCGGATACCCATATTCCTGAGCCCATAAAAAATCTAACAGGCATTACTGACGCTGAAGTAGCTAGAGCGCCAAGTTTTTATGATATTTCCCGCGAAGTCCAGGAGATTTTAAGGGGCTGCGTTTTCGTGGCGCATAACGTGAGATTTGATTATTCATTTATTAAAGCTGAATTCGGTCGTTTGAATATGAAATTTCAAGCCAAACAGCTTTGTACGGTGAAACTCTCGCGCAAACTTTTCCCGGAACATCCCCGGCATAACCTGGACGCAGTGATGCAAAGACACAATCTGGAATGCGAACACCGACATCGGGCTTTGGATGACGCTCTGGTAATTTATAATTTTTTTCAATTAGCTGAAAAGCAATTCGGCAAAGAATTTTTACATGATCTGGTCCGCACAATTGGCCAAACTCCGACCCTGCCTATTTATCTGGAAGATGAGCAAGTGAAAAAAATTCCCAATTGCATCGGTGTTTATGTTTTTTATGATGATCGGGATATTCCTATATACATTGGAAAGAGTGTGAATGTAAAAACGCGGATCAAATCGCATTTTAGTTCTGATATTCATGATAGTAAGGAAATGAAAATTTCCCAGGCGGTCCGAGCTATTCGCGTATATCAGACACAGACCGAATTGGGAGCACTGCTTCTGGAAACGCAAATGGTGAAAGAATTCTTGCCTATCTATAACATTCGTCTGCGACGCGGCCGAGAAATGTATTTTCTAACCAAAAAATTAAATCCCGACGGATACCTGGAAACTTCGCTCGATTACTCGAAACTGACCCACCCATCGGAATTTCCAAATATTTTAGCTGTTTTTAAAAGCAAAAGGCAGGCTACTACTTTATTGGATAAACTAAGTAAGGAAAATTTCCTTTGTCGAAAACTTATGAATCTGGAAAAATCCCGTAATACCTGTTTTCGGTATCAGTTGAAACTTTGTTTGGGAGCTTGCGGCCAACTCGAACCTCCTAAAACTTATAATCAACGTCTAGAAAAAACTTTTAAACGCCATAAAATCTCTGACTGGCCATTTCCTCGCGAAAAAATCGTAGATATCGAGCCAAATAAAAAACTGATCATTAATCATTGGGCCGTAGTAGGGCATATCATAAATAACCAGCGCATCGATATAGATGAATCAGAATTTGCTTTTGATTTGGACAATTATCGAATTCTTAAACGAGCTTTATTAAATAAAAGTTTAGCTACTTCTTAAGTTGCTTTCTTAAATTTTTATTTAATTCTTTAATATGTTTCTCCGGAGGCAAATCTTCCGGCAGCGTGCTGCCGATTTCCTTCATAGTTTGCCGAATTTTCCCGCCAATCATATTATGCGCCCACATCGCGTTCCGGTCACCTTTTATCTGTTCTTTTTTCATCTTTTCATTGGTTTGGGTGATACGAAATAAATTCGCGGCCAGTTCAGTAGTCCCCGCGCGATCTAACAACTCCCCTTTTTTCAGACCCTTTTTATTTTCAATAAATCCCAAAGGCATACCATAAAGTCCCCAGTAACCCGCGTCATTGAAATTACCAAAGTTAGTTACACCGGCCCTTTGCGCCGTACTGGCTAATTTTTTATTTTGGGTTTTTACTTCATTGCGGACATTGAGACGCTTTTCGTCTTTGACTTTCTGCCGATATATTTCTTGCAACCTGACCTGCATCGCAAAATAACTTTGGGCTGTAGCGATTTCTGGATTATTGGAATTACCGTTTTGTGCGATCAGGTAGCAGGCATACCGATCTAGCTTATAATCAGGAACTTTTTTTACAGTATTTTTATTTATGGGAACAATCGTATTGATCTGGCTAAAGTGGTTTTCAACTTCTTCCCCGCTGTTTAGACAAGCTTTGGCTGCTTTCCGAATGACTCGGTCGGCTCTGGGCCAATTATCGTAGCCTAAAAGCGGCATCAGTTTTCTGGCCATCCAAAATTCTACTTTATTTTCGTCGATTTGTTTCAAACTCTCAAAATCCAGCATAGGAAGCGGAGTTTGGGGAGATAATTTTTCGTCCATACGTTTATAATCCTTACTATTATAAACGTATCTGAAACGAAAATGTTAAATCAGTTCTAGCTTCTGTTCACGCGATAATTGCTTGATTTTATATTCTGCCCGAAGCGCTGTCGACCTGGTCCTAAATTTCTTAGAATACACTAGTTTTACCGGCCGCCGGCTTCTGGTATATTTGGCCCCGAGCTTACCGGTATTGTGTTCTTTTACTCTGCGTACTAGATCCGTAGCGATACCAGTATACAAACTTTTATCCGCACATTTCAGAATATAAACAAAATACATCAAATATCTTTTTGTAATTTATGAAGCAAGATTCTTTAGTTCTTGCTCGTACTTTTTCATAACCTGCATCGTGGCATCTGCCTGAGTCATGCCGGTTTTGGTAAGCTCCTGGGCCTCGGATGCGATTTTTTTAAATAATTCGGGATTCTTCTGGATAATTACCAGCATCGCGTCTATCTGGGAATCAGAAACGCCCTGACTTTTCAGCATTTTTCGAATTAAAAAATTTTGAAACATAAATTATTTTTTATATTAAAAAATATCACTCATCTTCCGAAGGACCAAAATCTCCAAAAAAAGCTCTGACCGCCATGTCTATTCCTCTAAATTCTTCATCTGTAAGTTTTCTGCCCAATTTATTTTCGGCATACGCCTTGAGTTCAGACTGTCTAGCGCTCAAACGTTCCTTGCCTAAAGCCCTGGCATATTCAGTATTGAGATTAGACATAATTTTATCTATCTCTTCTTGGCTAAAACCTGTTTCCTGCAAAGTCTGAAGCCAGCTAGGGACTTCCTCATCCGGCACATTCATTCTAATTATTTCTCCATCTAATTTTTTCTGCATAATTTTAAATTATATAAATCAAATTACCCTGAAATTGTGTCATTTTTCCATCCAAAATGCAAACTCTTACTTTTAACCAAAATATGTAAAAGAACAAGGGGGCTTGATTATTCTATCCAAATCTGGTAAACTTTCTGGAGCAGAAAACCCCAGCTATCTGCTACTAAACTCCGACAACCCAAAGGAGGGTTTCGAATGGAATTACTGTCCGTCTCTCCGCGTGAGGAAGCCCACCCCGCAATCGACCCCGTGATCCCGTCGGTTCGCGGCAAGTTCTACAGCTACCGCACCGACTTCTCCCTGGAGCGGCCGCTGGGCTACCTCATGGACTGCAAGGCGAACAAGCGCCGGCCCCTCAGCTTCGCCGAAGACAACCCGGAAGGGCTGGATCTGGTGTTCACGTTCGACCACCGTGTGGTCGAAATCTGTTCACCGAAATCCCGGCCGGCCCGATGGCTGCTGCGCAATGCCATGGACGCCCGCTTGCTCTCGGCCACGACCATCGGCCACGTGGACATCACTCCCGAGGAGTTCTACCAGATCCGCCTTCGGAAGAATGGTGCGGAGCTCGCCGAAGTCTGCCGGAAGGCAATGGTCCACAACTACCAGGTCATGGGCCTGACGCCGAACTGCATCGTGGCCGTGGTCACGGAGTCCGGCAAGTACGGCCTCTTCTTGGTGAAGGAGCTCACGCATTCCACCGTCACGGTCGACGCCTGCCACATCCTGCTCTAAGCCGGACGAGACGACCCCAGCCGTCAGAGTTTTACTCTGCCGGCTTTTTTTATTCGGCGATAATCAAATCCTTTTTTGCTAGGGTTAGGAGTTTTCAATATGCTATCCTATTTCATATGAAAAAATTATCCCTCACGTGTTTGGTTTTGTTCATTATTATGTTGGCTAATTATTCATTAACTACCCGAAACACCAATAAAAATCCAAAAACTTCCGAAATTACTAATCCAAACCCCAGCATAGAAGTTGTGGATAGTTCACCAAATGTGCCCGGGGTGCTGTCTCAAGCAATCGAAAATCCGAAGCTAGATGAGCCAGTGGCCGCCACGGTCAAAAAACCAGTTCCTGTTCCCCAGCCTAATACCACTCCTCAAGCTATCCCGAAAGTTGCAACGACGAATTGTACCACTGGCGCTTTTTCCACGCAGTTTTTATGTCTATTAAATGAATACCGAAAGTCCAAGGGCCTAAATTCTTTAACTTTTGAAAAACCTCTCAACCTCGCGGCCACAGCCCACGCGACTTGGATGAATGCAAATTCTACCCTCAGTCATGAGGGATTAAATAATTCAAAATTTTACGAGCGTTGTGCAGACGAGGGCACAAGCTGTGATGCGGAAAATGTTGCGCGGGGGTATACCACTCCGAAAACCTTGCTCAATGCCTGGATCGCCAGTGCCAGTCACAACAAAAATCTTCTAGGATCTCATACAGTAATCGGCGTGGCATTGGTTGGAAATTATTCCGACCTCCTGATGAGATAAACTATCTTTACATTTTTTTAGGCTGCAATAGACTGACGTGATTGCCTTCTGTATCTGTGATGGTCACATACATCCCGATACCTGGGATTTCGACTGGATGAGTTTCGATCTTGCCACCCGCAGCTTTTACTTTCTCAATGCTTTCATTTATATCATCCACGGAAATCACGATAGATGGATGTTGCTGGAGCGGATTTTCAGTTTTTGGGTAAAAACCGCCATTGATCGTACCCGGTGCTTTCACCATTCGATTTTCATCTACAGGTGAAGTGGTAACTACAATATAATTTCCCATCTCAGGACCCATTTGATTTGTCTCCCACCCAAATGCGGTTTGATAAAA
>DATJFX010000009.1:0-3128 GCA_035495465.1 Candidatus Methylomirabilota bacterium | reverse complement strand
ATGAATTTGTGATCGATCATTTGCCCGCGATTTTAACTGAAGGAAAAGTTTTGGATCCTAAGAGTAAATTTCAGGAATTATCTCAAGAAAAAATGGGTATCACGCCTCACTATAAAGTTTTGGCTCAGTGGGGCCCCGATCATAATAAGAATTTTGAAGTTGGAGTATTTATCGGAGAAAAACAAATTGCTACCGGGACGGGCCCTTCGAAGCAAGAAGCAGAAATTGCGGCTGCAGAAAATGGTTTAAAAGTCAGTGATTTTTAGAAACAAATTTATCAAGATACATGTATCTTAAGCGCTTAGAAATTCATGGTTTCAAGTCCTTTGCCCATAAAACGGTTTTGGATTTCGATCCCGGCATGACGGCTGTAGTCGGACCAAATGGTTCTGGCAAATCCAATGTGGCGGATTCTTTAAGGTGGGTAATGGGGGAACAATCCTTAAAGCTTTTGCGGGGTAAAAAATCCGAAGATGTGATTTTCGCAGGATCAGATAAAAAATCTAAGCTCTCTATGGCTGAGGTGTCTTTAACTTTTGACAATAAAGATCACAAAATGCCTTTGGAATATGCAGAAGTAGTATTAACGCGCCGTCTATTTCGAAACGGGGATTCGGAATACTTGATAAATAATCAACGAGCCCGATTGTTGGACGTCGTAGATGCTTTGATCCGCTCCGGGTTTGGCGCGACTAATTACGCAGTGATTGGTCAGGGCACGATTGATCAAATGGTTATGGCTGGCCCGACCGAAATTAAAAATTTAGTCGAAGAAGCGTCCGGCGTGAAGCCTTATTATATTAAACGTGATAAAACCAATCGCCGACTAGAACAAACGGAAGAGAATTTATCTCGGGTGTCGGAACTGCTTAAAGAAATAGAACCGCGGTTAAGATCCCTCAAGCGCCAGGCCAAGCGCATGGAAGAGCGGGAAATGGTTGCGGCTCAGTTAAACAGCCTACAGATGGAATTTTTCGGTCAGCAGTATTATTTATTAGAAGGCGAGCTGGGGTCTTTATCTGGACATTTGGATACTAAAACTACAGCAGTTACTAATTTACAAAACGAAATAAAAAACTTTCAAATCCGGGTTGATAAGGAAGAACAAAAATCTGAATCATCCAATAGCTTCATTGATGCTTTGGAAAAAAAGCTTCAGGCTTTAGAAGATAGCCGATTTGGTTTAATGGAAAAATTAGCGGAAATCCGCGGGCTTTTGAAATCCGAATTGCCCATGGGGATGGATTTTTCTCAGTTCAGAGTGTCTTTCGAAAGCATACTAGATACATTAACGGCTGAAAATATCAAAGAAGTTCGCGAAAAATTGAAACATTTGGTTTCGGATTTCGGTCAGGTGAAAAAAACTGAACTATTAAACGCCGAAAAAGAGCTGAATGCTCAATTAGAACAAATCGGCAGTGAAATGGCCCAACAAAAAAACGCCAAGGCCAAATTAATGCTGGAGGAAAAACAAAAAAAAGTTTTTTTAACGCAGGAAGAAAAACAATTTCGTGAAAAAAATTCTGAACTATCGAAGTTAAAAGATGAGCGCAATTCTATTTTAGTGGAGAAAGCCAGGTTAGACACAAAATTAGAGAATTTAACCAAAGAAGTCAGGGATTTTTTTGGTACCGTCCCAGACCTAAAGGATTATAAAAAAGCACAAATCGCTTCCGATACTTTGGAGAAAATCTCCAAGCTCAAGCATCAACTAGAATTAGCCGGGGGAGTGGATGAAGCAACGATTAAGGAATATAAAGAAACTCAGGAACGGTTTGATTATTTATCCTCACAGTCTCAGGATTTGAGCAAAGCCGTAGTGGATTTAAGATCCGTGATTGTAGAACTAGATCAAATTATCAAAAAACAGTTTGATGAAGCTTATGTGCGGATTTCAGAAAAGTTCGTAGAATATTTTAGGATTCTTTTTAATGGCGGCCGGGCTCAGATGACGCTAGTCAAAGCAGTAGTGGGGGAGGAAGAAAGTGAAGATGTAGCTTTAGAAAACGAAGAGCCAATAATCGCACACATAGACGGGATCAAAGAGAAAAAACCGTCCCCTGAAATCGTAGGTATCGAAATTAAAGCCACGCCACCGGGGAAAAAGCTGGCTAGCATTGCCGCGCTCTCAGGGGGAGAGCGAGCTTTAACTGCGATTGCTTTGCTTTGCAGTATGCTGGCCTGCTATCCATCGCCATTTGTGGTTTTAGACGAAGTCGATGCCGCTTTAGATGAGGCAAACTCAATCCGATTTGCGAAAATTTTAGGCACTTTGGCCCATCAAACTCAATTTATCACGATCACTCATAATCGCGAGACCATGCGCCAGGCTCACACTTTGTACGGAGTGACTATGAGCGATGAAGGAATTTCTAAAATTTTATCTTTAAAACTGGAAAAGGCAGAAGAATTGGTAAAATGATTACGAATTTACTAACTCACGTTAGCCAATTTATTCTGCATGTTATAGATGTTTTAGGTTATGCAGGGGTAGGACTATTAATGGCGATTGAATCCGCAGCTATTCCCTTGCCCTCAGAAATAATCATGCCCTTTGCAGGATTTTTAGCTGCTTCTGGTCGATTTAGTTTGGTTTGGTTGGCAGTTGTGGGAGCTTTGGGTTCCGCTCTTGGTTCCGGAATTACTTATAGCCTAGGTTATTTTGGCGGTAGAAAATTAATAGAAAAATACGGGCACTATGTCTTTCTTAGCCAAAATGAATTAGAGTTCACAGAAAAGTTTTTTCGTAGATTTAAGCATGCGGCGAATTATTTAGGTCGTGTAATTCCTGTGGTCCGGACGTTTATTTCAATACCTGCTGGGATTGCGAAGACACCGTTTGTACCATTTTTTATCGCCAGCTTCCTCGGCTCTTTTATTTGGTCATTTTTTCTGGCTTGGCTGGGACTGAAGTTGGGCGAGAACTGGAAAATTTTGGAAACATATTTTCATAAATTTGATCTTATAATTATTGTTTTAATTATCCTGGGAGTAATCTACCTAATTTATAGTCACCGAAGGCAAAATAAGCACAGTTGACCCGTCTGAGCCATTTTGTTATACTATGCAAGCTAAATATGTTAACTATACGACTTCAAAGAACTGGCACAAAGAATAAACCCTCCTTC
>DATJFX010000008.1:0-26621 GCA_035495465.1 Candidatus Methylomirabilota bacterium | reverse complement strand
TAGAAGAAGCTAAAACCGAAGTAGCAGTATGGTTTACGGATAAAGAACTTCTGAAACACAAACCATCCTACACCAAACATACCCTGTATCATTAGCTATAAAATTTTAAACAGTCCCGATTATCGGGACTGTTTTTGTTTTTGCTATAATTACCCCATGCCAGAGCTACCCGAAGTCGAAACAGTAGTCAGGGAACTGCGGCCGCTACTGAGAAATAAAGTTATCAAGGAAGTCCGAATCCTGATGCCGAAAATGGTCGCCATGGGTCCGGGGACTTTGTCGAATCTTCGCAAGCCTTCAGAAGAGGCTGCTAAAGCTTTTGCGAAAACTTTAAAGCACAAAAAATTCACAGATGTTTCTCGCCGGGCGAAAATGATTATTATGGATTTAGCTGGCAAATATGCCATTCTAGTTCATCTGAAAATGACCGGCCAACTAATTTTTCTAGGTAAAAAATATTTAGACAAGCAAGTTAAACTTTTAAATATTCAGAATACCATTCCAGTTCGTCTGCCAGCCAAATCCACGCATGTGATTTTTGAGTTTACTGACGGCTCCAGACTTTTTTACAATGACTTTCGTCAGTTTGGGTATTTGAAATTGGTTTCCGATAAAGAGCTGCCGCATGTTCCGGAACTTGCGGAGTACGGACCAGAACCGCTGGACGATAAATTTACTTTGGAAGTTTTCGAGTCGATTTTAAAGAAAAGGCCAAAAGCAAAGCTTAAGCAATTTTTACTTGATCCGAATTTAATTGCGGGGATCGGCAATATTTATTCGGATGAAATAATGTTTTACGCAAAAGTTCGGCCCATGCGCTTGGTTAAAACTTTAAATTCTAAAGAACGCAAGCTTTTATTTAAGGGTATAAAAAAAGTTTTAACAGACGCAGTCCATCATCATGGTTCATCCGTCGGAGATTTTGTCAGGCCTTCGGGGGATTGGGGCACATATGGGAAAATTCACATGGTTTATGGCCGCGCTGGGGAGAAATGTAAAGTTTGTGGTAGAGTTATTAAAAGTTTAAAATTAGGGGGTCGTACGAGCTCATATTGTCCATTTTGTCAGAAATAAGTTTTCAATTTTTCCTCTCCCTTGACGGGAGAGGATGTCTCCGCAAATGCGGAGACAGGTGAGGGTGCTATTTATGCAAGATCAAGCCTTTGCAAGAAATTTAAGAAAACAATCAACCCCTGAAGAAAAGATACTTTGGTTCTTATTGCAAGGGCGGCGGTTTGGTAATTTTAAATTTCGTCGACAGGTTGCCATAGATCAATATATTGTTGATTTTTGTTGCCTAAAAAAACGATTAGTAATAGAATTAGATGGTGGTACTCATAATTCCGATTCCCAGAAATTAAAAGATAAAATAAGACAAGATTATCTCGAAAAGTCTGGGTTTAAGGTATTGAGGTTTTGGAACGATGATATCACTAATCATTTGTCGATAGTAAAGGAAAAAATATTTAACGCACTTTTTAACCCCTCATCTGTCCGACGAAGTCGGACATCTTCTCCCGCAAGGGGAGAAGAAGAATAGAAGTTAACATGCAAGACGACAAGTGGGAAGCGTTAAAAGAAGAATTGCACCGCAAGTTCAAAGTTGAAGAAGAAGGCTTTGAGGATTTGATTATGGAAACCGGGGATGGGCCGGTGGTTTCAGGCAAAGTTGAAATTTTAATTTTTCCTACGCCTTTGGGTAAAATCAAACTTACTCGGGAGTCCAAACCCGTGGTTTTGGACAAAAAAGAAATTTATTCTCACCAACAAGGCAAATCGGCCCGAGTAGAGTATAAATTTTCTGACACAGAATTTTCGCACAAAATTAAAGCTTACAAATGGGATGATTATAATGATACATGGAAGGAAATAGATGCCGGAAATATTGCCCCGACGCGATAACTCGGTCGGGGGGCCGACCGAAGCGTCGGCCGAAACTAAAACTCAAGTGAAATTAGAACAAGCAGTGCTAAAGACGTTAGCGTTTTTTTCTTTGTATGAATTACCGCTCTCCAGTAGACGCGTTCACGAACTTTTATACGGCGAGTTCGTAAGCCTCCCCCAGGTAACTGAAACTTTAGGGAATTTAGTTGTCAGTGGCCAAGTTTTGCAAAAAGATAACCTATATTCTCTGAAATCATGGAATGCCGCCACTTACCAGGCCAATCAATTAGAACTCATAAAAAAATGGGAGAAAATTGACCGATATTTTAATTGGCTAGCTGTATTGCCGTTTGTTCGGAATATCTCAGTGATCAATAGTTTGTCGCTGGGTACATCTGATGCGGATTCAGATATTGATTTTTTCGTCATCACGAAGCCAAATCGCCTTTATTTTGTTAGGTCATTAATTATTGTATTATTTCGGAGTTTAGGAGTGTATAAAACTCGGCAGAAGATTAAGGATCGGTTTTGTTTTGGGTTTTATACCACCACAGATAATTTAGAATTTGAATCTTTAAAGCTGAAACCTGAGGATCCATATTTTGATTTTTGGCTGGCGAATATGCGTCCGGTGGTGGGGAGCCAGGCATATTGGCAATTGATGCAGAAAAATCCTTGGCTGACCCAAGCTTTTCCAAATTTCGAGCCAACTCAAAGGTTTGCTTCCGCCAAAAAGCCTTCCTTTATAGTTTTGAGTATCAAATATATTTTGGAAGTTTTACTTTGGTTACCCGTGAGCTTAGCTGAACCATTTTTCAGGCGCATCCATATCAACCATACCTTTAAACTCGCAGAAAATCGCGGCCTTACTTCGACTACGATTGCCAACTCTTCCATGCTCAAACTCCATGGCTACGACGTCCGCGCCGAGATAGCTGAGCGATTTAAGAGAATAATAGAAACTAAATAATATAGTATCTGCGAGCCCGCGAAGCGGGCGTGGCAGTCTAAGCCTTGACAACCAAGGCTTTTTAATTTATACTTTGGAGTTCGTGAAAAATGGAGGAAGTTTAAAAAACCGTGAAGGTCACGGAATACCCTGAAAGACTAGCTGAAAACGCTCCACTGTGAGTAGTTGAAGTTAACCCATTAAATGTTGTTTGTCTAAAGTTAACACAATTGTTCATCAGTTCGAGCAGTAAGGAGCTTATCAGCATGTCGCTGATAGGTTGATCCTTGCGGCTGGCCGTCAGAGAAGGAGTGTCCCATGACCAACACCAACCCGTCGTCTCGTCCGAAGCTCGTGCAGCGCATTGCCGCGGATCTCATCCGTGAGCATGGCTTCACCGAGCCTGCGGCTCAGTATCTTTGGGAGCAAGCCGCAAACGTTGTTCATCGACGTGTGCGGAAGTTGCGCCCACAGACGCTGGGACTGATCATCGCCAGTGGTTTGGCGAATGTTCGGTCGGACCGCAGTCGTACCTCGCTCTATGAGGTGCACTGTGGGGCCTACGTCAGTAAGTATGACGGAGGCCGGACGATTCTTCGCGATATCGCCGCCACGGCGATTGTTGCGGAGATGAGCGACCAGATCGCTCAAACCTATCGCCGAGAACCTCGGTGGTAGGGTACACAAACCGGCAGCGCTTGCGTTGCCGGTTTTCGTCATTTTAGGGGCCTTGTCAGGGACTGAAAAAAATTTTATAATAAGTTGTAGCAAAAACAAAATGTCCGAACGGACATTTTTTTAACCGAAAGGAATATATGGATATTAAACCAGTGGGCGACCGCATCTTGGTTAAGCCCAGTAAAATAGAGAACACCACCAAATCGGGTATTGTCATCGCCACTTCAGAAGATAAAGAGAAAGCTTTAGGAGAGGTAGTTGCGATTGGAACAGGGGAAAAAATTGGAAAACTAAATTTGAAAGTCGGACAGAAAGTAATGTTTGGTAAATACGCTGGTGATGATGTAGAAATCGATAGGGTCGAACATAAATTTTTAAAAGACGAGGACATCCTCGGGATAGTACAATAAGGAAAAAATATGCCAAAAATGATTTTAAGTTCCAATTCAGCCCGGGAAAAGATAATGGAGGGCGTAGATAAGCTCGCAGATATCGTAAAAGTCACTTTAGGTCCGAAGGGCCGCAATGTAATTTTAGATGAAGGCTACGGGGCGCCAACTATTACGAATGACGGCGTGACAATTGCAAAAAAGATCGAACTGGAAGACAAATTCCAAAATGTCGGGGCCTCCCTGATCAAAGAAGTGGCAGAAAAAACCAATGAAGTAGCAGGGGATGGCACTACCACCGCCACAGTTTTAGCTCAGGCGATTTTGATGCATTGGAAAGAATTTCGCAACCAAGCTGATGTATTATCCATCCGCCGGGGACTAGATAAAGCGGTAGCTTTTGTTGTAGACGAGCTTAAGAAAGTGAAAAAGGATGTAAAGACCTCGGAAGAAATTGCCCAGGTCGGGACGATCTCTTCTCTAGATCCGGAAGTCGGAAAACTTATTTCCGAAGCTATGGCTGATGTCGGCAAAGACGGCGTGATCACAGTGGAAGAAGGTCAGACTATAGGACTTGAAAAAGAAGTGGTAAAAGGTATGCGATTTGATAAAGGGTATGTTTCGCCTTACATGATGACCAACACTGAACGCATGGAAGCTGTGTGGGAAGATCCATATATTTTGATTACAGATAAAAAAGTGGCGGCTATCCAGGAACTGTTGCCCCTCTTAGAAAAAATCGCTCAGTCTGGCAAGAAAGATTTGGTAATTATCGCAGATGAAATCGAAGGCGAAGCCCTGACCACTTTTATCCTAAATAAACTGCGCGGCACATTTAATGTGCTAGCCATCAAAGCTCCAGGATTTGGCGACCGTAGAAAAGAAATGCTTGCGGATATCGCAGTACTAACTGGCGGAGAAGTGATTTCAGATGATTTAGGACTCAAGTTAGATACAACCACTATCGAACAATTAGGCCGAGCCAGAAAAGTCATTGCTAATAAAGAAAATTCGACGATCGTAGATGGCGCAGGTGACAGGACGAAAGTTGAAGCCCGAGTGGGTCAGATCCGAATGGAATTAAAAGCTTCTACTTCCGATTACGAGAAAGAAAAACTTCAGGAACGCTTGGCTCGTTTAGCAGGCGGCGTAGCTGTGATAAAAGTTGGAGCCGCTACAGAAACTGAGATGAAAGAAAAGAAATTTAAGATTGAAGATGCGCTGAATGCGACCAAAGCCGCAGTGGAAGAAGGTATCGTGGTGGGTGGCGGATCCGCACTGGCAAAAATTGCGCCAAAGCTTGATGAATTTGCCAACTCAGTCCACAGTAGTGAACGAACCGGTGTGCTGATTATCCGACGTGCTATTGAAGCGCCACTGAAGCAAATTGCCATCAACGCAGGGTTGTCTGAAAATTCAGTATTATCTGAAGTCCAGAAATTAACAGATGCAAATATGGGTTTTGATTTTGGCGGATTTGATCCGAACAATTGGAAATCCGGCATTAAAGATTTAATTGCTGGTGGAATTATTGACCCAGTAAAAGTTACACGCACGGCTTTAGAAAATGCCGCCTCTGTGGCCGGACAAATGCTAACCACAGAAGCAGTAGTAGTAGACAAACCAGAACCAAAGGCGCCACCAGCAGGAATGGGCGGGGGGATGCCGGGTATGGGCGGGATGGATTACTAAGGCCGCGAATCGACACTAATATTAAACTAATAGACACGAACACGAACTTGGATGGCTGAATTATTACATAAGGAATTATCGTATTTGATTCATGGGGCGGCTATTGAAGTGCGGAAAGATTTCGGTCCGGGGCATAAAGAAAAATTATATCAAACTGCGTTGGTTCAAGAATTCGGGCGTCGTAAAATTCAGTTCGTAAAAGAGCCAAGTGTAAATATTTATTCTCCAAAAGATGGACAAAAAGTCGGGCTTTATCGGCCTGACTTTATTGTTGACGATAAAATTATAGTTGAGCTAAAGGCTGAAAAATTTGTATCAAATGAGGAGCTGAAACGTCTTTATGATTATTTACGAAATAGTGAATACGAGCTAGCTTATCTAATAAATTTTGCTTCTTCTCAACTTATGGTAAAAAGAGTTATTTTTACCAATAATCGAAAACCTTTCAAATTAGTGTAAATTCGTTCAGTATTCGTGTATATTAGCGGCAAAAAGAGGCTAACCTAAGCCTCTTTTTTGGGTTATCTATTGACAAGATCGGTTTTTAGGAGTATACTTATGAGTTGTTTAAAAAATGAATAGTCGTACCTATTCGTTCAGGACCGAATGGGCACGTAGCAAATTTCACATACATTTTACCTATAGCTCCTGAAAGGGAGCTATTTTGTTTCCAGAGTTCTGGGAGGGTTGTCCGACTAAGCGGCGAAATTATATAATTGCGCCCCAGCAGTTGGATAAGCTTCCAGAATTGTGGAAGGAAAAGGTTCGGCCTGCTGCTTCTCAGAGACGTCGCCTGAGGGCGACTAAGAGCTCGGACATTGGAAGGTCCTCGCAATTCTCTTCGAAGCAGCAGGCCTCACCTAAAGAGAAGAGAAAGTGAAAAATTGTTTCTACTATTCTGAATACTTAATGTTGTAACACAGAGAAATATTGTTGCTCTAAAGTTTACCTAAGTGTTCAGGGTTGTGGAAGCAAGTTGCTTCCCACAGTTTTCAAGGAGATAGTCATGAAAGGTTACGTTATGGTTTATGCCAACAATCTTCAAGAGTTGGCGAGCTCGACCGTGTACCTGCATCAAGACGTCGCCGAGGCGCTTCTGCCGACTACCCAGCAGCTTCACAAAGCGGCCGGGGTCAGACGTGAGATCTGGATTCAGCCCATCGAGATCGACTCCCGGACTCTCGACAAGTTGGCGAAGTAACAAGTTCGTTTTCAGCCCAATGGGCAAGAGGTGAAAGATGGCTTATTTCCAGATCGTGTTTATCGGGGTTATGGTGTGGTTGATGATTTTTCGCCCACGGAACCCGGTGTCCGCCTGGATCGGCAAGGAATGCTGGAAGGCATTCTACGAGTGCCGAAGCATTTTCCAGAAGTAAGAGTTCCAACACTTGGCGGAGGTGTAAGATGAAAATCGTTGTGACCAAGCGCTCAGATGACTGGCATGCCTGCTTGGCAAATCAAAAGGGCAAGTGGGAGGCTGGTCGTACATCCGATGAGGCGATCGGCAAGCTGATTGTCAGCCACGCCACTGGACTCGGTCTCGAAGTGGAGTTCGTGGTGCCACCGCCAAGAGCAAGAGAGATTACCAGGAGGAAGTAAAGTAGAAGATGGAGAGTTTTATTGGACACCTTGATTGGTAAATCCTTAAAACTCCCTCCCTTCCAATGAGATTTAAAATTTAGATCTTATCGGAAGGGAAATGGTTTCCCTGATATACCTAAGGAGGCCTCATGCAGGCTTGGATTGAGTTTTTCTTCGGTTCGCCGCAGCGGGCACTACGCACGGTCCTCATCGTCCTCGTGGCGATGATGGTTCTGTCCGAGGATTTCCGTTACATGGTTCTCAGTAAGATCGAGAACTTTGTCTCGTCGATCATCGGCCCGGCGTTGTTGCTGGGGATCGTCATCTATGCCTTCCGACGGATGCTCGGGCCACTCTGGCCCGGTGGCCGCGGCAGGCACTAATTTCCTTTTCCAGCGCCTAGGCGCAAGGAGTTGATGATGCACATCCCTGATCCGAACGAAACGGGATTGAGCCCGTTGCAGAAGTATCTGCGTGAGGACACTCAGTCATTCGTCCTTGCTGTGGGCGTGATGATGAACCTCGGAATGCTGGGGTTCGTCTCGGCGATTGTGTGGGCCAAATGGGGAGCGATCTCCAGCTGGTTCATGCGGTTCTTTCAGTAGATTTTCTGCTTTTTCCAGCGCGGAAGCGCGGAGGTGAGAGATGTTCCGTTGGAATTGGAAAAAGGTTAGTGGCATCGCAATATGTCTTGGATTAACGTCGGCCTGCAGTACTGCGCCGACCGACACACAAGCGTATGTCGAGCAGTCGGCGCCCAAGGTCTATAGATACGAGGTTCCGACCATGGGCACTGGGTCGATTGTCGCCACCTGTGACATGCTTTCGGGGAACCTGATCTACACCAGCATGATCTATCAGGGAACCTCTATGGCGGTCGTGCCGGGTGGGTGCAAGGATTGGAAGAAGTAGGAGGAGTAAGTAGAAGATGGAGAGTTTTATTGGACACCTTGATTGGTAAACCCTTAAAACTCCCTCCCTTCCTAAGTTTTCTAAGGATAGAATATTTAGGAAGGGAATGTTCCCTTAAACTCGATCGGAGGATCGATGAGTGAAAATAGAAGAAAGATCCTGGCGGTCCTCGGATTGGGGACCTTGATGATATTAATCCTGCTGGTCCAGCGTAGCGGATCGCGGGATCGCGTGTTTAGCCAGGCGAGACAGCGCAATTCAGATCGCGCTGACCATGCCACTCAGGCTCTGCGCGAGCAAGCCAAGGCTTCAGGTTTCCTGGATCTGGATAAGGTCCAAGAAATTCTGATTCCATTTGGGATCTGTGCCAGTGAGATTGAACGCCGTTACGAAGACGGCGGCTCAATTCCTGACTGCGCCAAGTGAAGTTCTTTTTTTCAGCCGAAAGGCGGAGGTGAAGAATGTTTGGAAGAAAAAGGCGAGAATACAGGAAAGCATTGCTCAAGAGGAAGATCGCGGCGTTGCAGCTGGCCATCGAGAAGTTGGGTCATTCCGATCTGCTCACGGTGGAACAGCAGGCGGACGAACTCGGGATTCTAATCTATGTGTGTGAGGAGTTTCGTCAGGAACTCGCCATCCTGGAGGAAAAATGAAGTACAGAGATCTCTCCGTCGCAATCGTGCAAGATCGGGTCCTGGCCATCATCAACGGTTCGGAGTCGAAGGAGCAGATCCGGGATCGGATCGTCGAAGATCTGGGATATCCCTATCCCGACACGCTCGCGATCCAGTTTCTGCGGCGCGGAGAAGCGCGCGTGATGATGATCGGACCGAAAGGTCCCACGTTGCGGATCACGGGCAAGAAACCAGAGCATGCTTCACAAGGAGGAGCACAATGAAAAGATAGGGAGGATGACTTGCAAGAAGTTGTCCTCCTCCCGTCTGTTAGCTTGAACAAATGTTTACATAATGTTAGGGTTCGAGTTAAGAGACGGGCAAGTCGGATATAGTCGTCGTCAACTCGTGTATCGCCCAGCCGAAAGGCGAGGGTGAATGAGGTGATATTATGACCGTAGTTTGGACGCCCGTGGTGGAAAAAAAGATCGAGTCAAGCAAGTTCGCGGTCGTGATCCGTCTCAAGGACGGGCCGGCCGCCAAGTGGCTGTCCGAAAACCTGGACGAACTCATCTGGCAGGTTTGCGTCACCGCCATGATTTTCGGCGGAGGCGTCATCTGGGCGGTGTTCACAGCCATCCACAGGGGAGTGGCATGAAATCATGGCTGACCTTGGTTGTCGCCCTCCTCTGGTGCTTGGGGTTCTATATGAGCCCTCAGAAGACATTGGAGGCGAGTGCCACTGTTCTCTTTGGGCTGGCGATGGGTGTGCCAATTGTGTTGAGCTATCGGCGCCAAATTCGCCGGCATCAGCGCCGGTTACGGGCAGAAGAAAGGGCCCATCAGGCCCCTGCCCAAGAACGCCAAAACGTAAATAACGTCGCGGCGTTTCATAAGCGGGAGTGACAGCAACTGTCATTCCCGCTCTCTCATCTGTCGGCGAATTCAATAATTTTGAAAAAAATGATTGAATCTCCTGTTCGCCGACAGTTGAGAGAAAAGGCGAAGGCAGCTGCTTCTCGGAGACGTCCGCTTCGGGCGGACTATGTGCTCGGCCATTGGAAGGGCCTCGCAAATCTCCTCCAAGCAACTGCCTTCGCCTAAATATAAGAAATAAAACCCCTATAATAGGGGTTTTAAATTATGGAAATTTGCCGCTGTCCGAGCGACTAAAATCCGGTTAGATTGGTCCTTGTCGACAAGCGTAACACGTTCCGAGTCCGGCAAATTTCCGACTTTCTTTTCCTGCCACTTTTCTTTCTAGAAAGAAAAGTGGCAAATAAGATTATCTAACTGCTTCTTTTAGGTTTTTACCGGCGCGGAATTTCGGAACTTTGGTGGCTGGGATTTGGATTTTTTCCGTAGGGTTTTGGGGATTTACGCCCATCCTAGCGGAACGGGGAGTGACTACGAAAGAACCGAATCCAGAGATGTTTACTTCCTGACCGGCTTTTAAGGTTTCAGTGATTACTTCCACAAAGCCATGGAGTGTGTTTTCGGCTTCAGTTTTACCCAGATTGAGCTTTAAGCTCAGTGCGTCAATTAGTTCTTGTTTATTCATGTAGGTTATTAAAATTTATTCTTGCTTAGAAGTTTTTTCAGCTTGTGGGGTCTCTCCAGCTAAACGTTCTTCCTCGGGTAGTTGTTTATATAAAGTGCCGAGTACACCATTTACAAATTTTCCGCTGGATTCGCCGCCAAAAGCTTTGCCGAGTTCCACCGCCTCATTGATCGCGACTTTCGGCGGAACTTTTTTCGCAAATAGCAGTTCATAAATGCCCAGGCGCAAAATATTGCGATCAATCACAGTGATCTGATCCAATGGCCATTCCGGGGCGGTTTGGACTATGACTTTATCGATTTCCGGGAGGTTTTTATTTACGCCTTTAATCAAATCAAAGATAAATCCCGTGTCTTCCAATCCCGGCGCAAACTGTTTGACATTGCGTTCGGCCACTGTCAGCAAGGCGCCATGGCGATCATTAAAGTCCCACTCATAGAGGGATTGCATCGCAACTGTTCTGGACAAATGCCGATTTGCCATGGAAAGTTTTAAATTTAATTCTAATTTTTACTTCCTGGCTTTGGATTTCGGGTTCTTCATTTTTATCACTTGCCGGCCTTTGTAAAAACCGCAGTTTTGGCAAACTTCATGAGGACGAACAGGGAAATTACAATTTTTACATACAGAAAGGCTCGATGCTTTCAGGTGATCGTGGGATCTGCGTTGATTTCTGCCTGACCTTGTCTTATGTTTTTTAGGGACTGCCATTAGAGTTGTAAATTACAAGTTAATAGTTAAAGTTTCTTCTTGGTCGGGGTGCTGGGAATTGAACCCAGTCTATCTGCTCCCAAAGCAGACGTACTACCGGTATACGACACCCCGTCGTCGCAACCAGGTAAGTATATAGAAAAAGGCCGATATTCACAATAGTGTTGATAAAAATATCTAACTATCCACGCCTATCAATTTACCTGTGGATAATATTTAAGTTCTTTTAGTGACGTTTTTTTTGGAGCGGGATACCGGAATCGGACCGGTGCCTAGACCTTGGAAGGGTCTCGTACTACCATTATACAAATCCCGCCGGATTCAGATGCAATCTTATCAAAAAAAGGGCTTATTATCAAACCAGATAAGAAATGCGTTAGGAAATTATTAGCTTGACAAAAATCGAAGTTTAGTTTATAATGTGGATACTCAATGAAATATCACCCAAGATCATCAAATAAATAGCCTAAACAAACAACCTCAATATAAGTGTATTGTGGTGTTTTTTATGAGTTTTTTGGCGATTTGTGAGATTTCTTGAGGGTTTATCCATCTTGTAACAAGCTGGATAAACGTGCGTCTTAGCAATTGGAACTCTTAACTGTTTTAAAGACACTGTGGTTTTTACGAAAGTATAGCCTGGTCGGTCTTTGTTATTAATTTTTAACAGTTAATACGTCCTATTTAGGATAGTTCCGTAATATTAAACAATGTTTATTTAATTGTCCGGCGTATTGATTGTCTCATATGAATAATTAATCCGCTGATGATTTTATAAACAGGAGAATACAATGCAATTATCTTCTAAAGCACGCAAAGCAGTAGCAATCGGCTTAGCCGCTTCTACAATCGTTTGGGCCGGCAGCATCGCTGCTCTTCCACTCGTAGCTTCAGCTGCAGTTCATTCTGATGGTTGTTTGGTCCTCTCTGGTGGCACTGTTTGGTTAATCACCAACAATTCCCGACGTGGTTTCACGTCCGAAGCCGTCTTCACCACAAATGGTTACAACTTCTTGCAAGTTGTTGCCGCTTCTTCTGAAGACATCGCTTTGCCAGTCGGTCCAGTCATGGTTTACGGCGAAGGCACCCTTCTTAAGGGTCCATCAGATCCATTGGTCTACTTAGTAGTCGGTGGTGAAAAGCGCCCATTCGTCTCAGGTCAAGTTTTCACTGACCTCGGATTTATCTTTGCAAACGTCAAAGAAGCTCCAGCAAACACTTTTGCTGATCTTCCAGTCGGTGCAAACATTACAGCAAGCACATCTTCCAGCTCTATCCCTCATTCAATGGTAGCCCCTAAGACCGTAGCATGTACTACTGGTTCTAGTTCCGGTTCCACCACTTTGAACGGCGGAGCAGGTGATGCAACTGTTACCTCAACTTCAACTGATGTGGAAACCTCAGTTGCAGAAGGCGCCAGCAATGTCAAAGTCTTGGGCTTCAAAGTTGAAGCTTCTGATTCTGATATCGCAGTAAAGAGCGTAAAGGTATCATTGCAGCAAACTGATTCAGATGGTTCAAACAGACTTGATCACTATGTTGATTCAGTTTCTGTTTACGAAGGTTCTAACAAAGTTGGTTCTGCAGATGCCTCAGACTTCACCAAAGATGGTACAACCTATTCCAAGAGCATTTCTCTTGATAGCGATGCTATCGTTCGCGAAGGATCAGGTAACAAAGAAACCTTCTATGTTACTGTTAACGCCCTATCCAACATCGACAGCTTAGACCTCGGTGCTTCCAACAACACTTGGAACATTGATGCTCCAAGCATCCGATTTATGGATGCTCAGGGTGCTATCATCACCGATACAACTGATCCAGATAGCTCATTCCACTTTGAAACTATCGCAGATCAGGGTGATGTTACTGTAACGGTTTCTCGCGGTTCTTCGAACCCAGACACCAACACAGTAGAAGTATCCGACACCTCGACCACCAAGAATGTCTTGTTGCTCGAATTCAAAGTCAAAACCGTAGGTTCTTCAATGACCTTCGATACAGTTGACTTTGATCTAAGCCCTGTTGGAGACACTTCTGATTCTATAGCTTCTGAATTCCAATTGAAGAAAGGTTCAACTACCTTAGCAACTGCTGATGCTCCAAGCATTGCAGATGGAGACACAGGTACCCTTACCTTCAACTTGGATACTGACGAAACTGTTGATGCTGATTCAACCAGCACCTACCGTGTATACGCTACTATCAACGATATCGACAACTTCACCGAAGGTGATAGTTTGACCGTTGATTGGGCTGACTTCAGTGATAGCTTGGTTGATGACAATGGTGATACCTTCCTCGACAGCGATGTCGATGGTTCAGCCGCTGGTAATGCACAAACATTCATCAGCACAGGTGCCGGAGTACAATTTGTATCCGACCACTTCACAGCTGAAGACGCTTCAAACAGCGTTGATGGAACCATCAGTCTTACTTTTGACGTAACAGCCATCGGCAGCGATGATGTAACTATCAAAGAAGACCAAAGCACTGCAGCCACTGGCGCAGGTGATATCAACTGGACCTTAACAGGTGCTACACAATCTGGCGGTACCGATGGTATCGTAAGTTGCGTAGACATGACTGCTACTGGTTCACCTGCATCGTTTACTATCACTTCTGGTGATACTGAACGCTGCACCTTGTCTGTGAAGTTCAACTCAACTGCCGGATTTGTACAATTGCAAATCACTAACGTTGACTCTACAGCAGTATCCAACGTCAAGACCCAGAATTTCTAATCTCCCAAAAAGAATAGAAATCTTCGTTTAAACGTAAGATGCAAAACCCGCCCGTAAGGGCGGGTTTTTGTTTGCTTTATAGATTGTTAATAACATGTTAAAGTAGATATTAGAGAAAGATAAACTTCAGCCCATGGAAAAAAAATCCGAAAAAATATTATTCTGGTTAGCAAGCTTGGCGTGTTTTAGCGCCTTGGTTTTTTCGCGGAGTTTGGTTTATCCTTTTGAAAGCACCAAGGCGCTTTATTTTCAACTCTTGATTGAGGCGGCGTTGCCTTTTTATTTATATTTGATTCTGTCGAGCCGAAAGTTTCGGCCGGATTTTGGCAATTGGTTGACGATTTCAGTAATCGCATATTTTTTGCTGAGCGTAATCTCGGGAATTTTCGGAGTCAATCCGTCCCAGAGTTTCTGGGGTATTCCGATCCGGGCCACTGGAATTTTTAATCTGGCGCATTTTGTTTTGTTTTATTTTTATTTGATATTGCTATTCCAGATCAAGCCGGAGTTAGCAGGGAAAATTAAGTCTGTATCAATCGCCGCAGTCGCAATAGCGTGTTTGTATGCCCTCTGGCTGGCTATAGGTTTACCCGGCTTTTTTAATGATCCGGATTCGTCGTCAAGAATCTCAGGATTATTTGGTAATCCTATTACATTTGCTGCATTTCTCACAATTCCTATTTTTGTAACGATGCTCCAAGCGATTACAGAAAAAAGACGCGGTTGGAAAATATTATTATCATTCTTAGCGGTGCTAGAGCTTGTAATAGTTTATTTAACTAAAACGCGAGCAGTATATGTTGGATTGGCAGCCGGAATATTCGTCGGGGGGATTGTGTATTTGATTTTCAGTGAGAACAATTTTCTGAGACGTTTTCGGATCCATATATTGGCTAGTATTATCGTGTTATTTGCAATTGCCGCCGGACTAGCTGTAACTCGACTGCATTTCGGAGATAATGATTCACGGGCTAGGGTTGTGGAGTGGAAGATCGCGCTTAAAGGTTTTGCGCACGCACCAATTCTAGGCGTGGGGCCGGAAAATTATTATGTGATCGCGGATAAATATTTTGACCCTCAGCTTTATAAATATACTCCCGGATGGTTTGATAAGCCCCATAATTATTTTTTGGAAATTTTGACAACCACGGGTATTTTGGGATTCTTGGCTTATCTCGGGATTTTGGTAAGTGCCATAAAAATTTTGTATGACGCTTTCCGTGGCAAAAGAATTGATTTGTATGGGTTTTCATTTTTGATTGCAGGTCTCACAGCCTATATAACGCAAGATTTTTTTTCATTTGATACTGTCTCTTCATTATTATTTTTTGTCATTTTATTGGCGTTAATAGGGTCATACTCACTCAAAGATTCCAAACCATCGATTGATAAAAATATTCCCAAGACTTTTGGAATCGCAAAAATCGGACTAGTGATCTCAGGCTTATTAATGCTTTACGTCGCTTACGCAGGGAATTGGCTCCCCATGCTGGCAAATTTTTATACGGCTAAAGCCATAAATAGTGCCAGTCCCGATTCGATTCAATCATATATGGATAAAGTTGAGGCAATTGATAAGCCGACTGTTCAATTAGCTGATAAAGGTTTTTATTATGGGACCATTGCCGAACAGAGTGCTGGAGGAAAAAATGTAGACGCCTCTGCTTCAGAGAGTTTGTTAGATAGCTCCATATCAGTAATGGTAAAAGCTACAGAAGAAATAAAAAACAATCCCCGGTATTGGTTTAAACTCGCAAATTTATATTATTACCGCGCATCCGTGGCACACAAGGCGAACCAAGATTATTCAGAGTACGTCAGTAAATCGGAAGATGCGCTGAACAAGGCGATAGAATTAGTCCCGAGTCGGGTTGAGTTTTTATTGCTTTCGGTTAAATTGAAATTACTCCATAATGACTACGCTGGAATTGATAGTGATCTGACGAAGATTTTCTCAATTGTGCCAGCGGATCCAAATTCTGCTTGGCAGAAAGATGGTAATAATAAATCAGATTTGTTTCAGATACTGAATACATTGATAAGAAATTTTAATGCTAAAAGAGATTATAATAAGGTTATTTTTCTATATCAAGGAGAGATTAAAATCAATCCATCTGACCCTCAGCTTTATTCAGAGTTGGCGGCAGTTTACGCTGAATCTGGAGATAAGGAAAACGCCAGGCTTACTGCCTTAAAAATACTCGAGCTCAAGCCTGAAGCGAAAGATGAGGTAGAAGAGTTTCTCAAGACACTACAATGATGACAAGAAATATAGATAAGCTTACGATTGTATTGCCATTTTTTGGCGATGGGGGCATGGAGCGAGCAATGATAAATTTATGTGAAGGTTTTTTGGCGCGCCAAATTAGTGTTGATTTGGTGCTTCTTCGTAAGGGTTATGGTACTCTTGCTTCTGAAATCCCTTCCGGAGTTAAGGTCATCGAGTTTGGAGCAAAAAATTATTACCAAGCATTTTTTAAATACTATAATTATTTAAAAAATTCTAAAGCTGATGGGATTATCTCACTGGCAACGCCAACGAATCTAATTTGTATTGCCGGCAAATTATCTTCCAGAGAAAAAATTAAGCTGTTGGTCAGCACTCAAGTAACTGTTACGTCTGATGGGCCTAAAGGCTTGATTAAAAGGATTTTAAGGAAGTTTATTTATCGCTTATATAACTTTGCGGACGTGGCACACGCGGCATCTTTAGGAGTCGCGGAGGATTTAGTCAGTTTTGGCGTGAATAAAGGAAAGATTAAGGTAATTTATAATCCCGTAGTTTCGCCAAAAATTTTGGAAATGTCGCAGCAAGAACCGCCTCATGAATGGTTTCGCCAAAAAGAAGTGCCGATAGTATTAGGAATCGGCCGGTTAGTCGCTCAGAAAGATTTTTTCACTTTATTACGCGCCTTTGCTCTAGCCAGAAAAGAAAAAAATATGCGCCTGGCCATTCTGGGCGAAGGTCCGGACAGGGAAGCGCTTATCCGATTATCTCAAGAATTAGGTATAACATCTGATTTTGTATTGCTCGGTTTTTCGAATAATCCTTATTCATATCTTAAGCGCGCGAGCTTATTTATACTGTCATCCGCCTGGGAAGGGTTTGGCAATGTCCTGGCTGAAGCAATTGCCTTAGGAACGCCGGCAGTTTCGACAGATTGCCCGCATGGGCCAAGGGAGATCTTAGAAAATGGCAAATACGGTAAACTGGTTGGGGTTGGCGATTTTATAAATTTATCCACGGCAATTTTAGAAACTTTGGTTCAACCTCCGTCTTCGGATTTTCTGCAAAAAGGAGCCGAAAGATTTACGATTGAAAAAGTAACCGAAGAATATTTGAATGTTTTCACAGAAAAAATCAATGGAAAATAATCAGACCCAAAACCCAGAAGTTTCCGTAATTATTCCTACATATAATCGGGAGCGTTTAATCATGCGTGCAATCCAGAGTGTACTAAATCAATCATTTAAAAATTGGGAAATGATCATAGTTGATGATGGTTCCAAAGATAATACCCATCAAATAATTAAATCCCTGCTGACTGATCCGCGAATTATTTACTTGAAATTAGAAAAAAATGTCGGGATGTGTGAAGCGCGTAATTTAGGAATCCGCAAAGCACGAGGGAAATTTATCGCTTTTCTGGATAGCGATGATGAATGGCTGCCTGCGAAGCTTGAAAAACAACTGGATGTTTTTGCGGCCAATATCGAATCTACTGGACTTGTGTATACAGGTGCGTTTTTTATTAATATTGCTACTGGCGAGAGAAGGATTCGCTTAGCTCGTAAAAAAGGAAATATTTTTGACACTCAACTCACGGAAAACCCAATAGGAGGATCATCGAGAGTTATGGTACGTAAAGTTTGTTTTGATCAAGTTGGATATTTTGACCCGGATTTTACCTCCCTGGAAGACTGGGAGATGTGGACGAGAATTGCAACAAAATATTCAGTAGATGTTGTTCCAGAACCACTTATCAACTACTACGAAGGATATGCAGACTCTCTCTCTGTTAACACTGATCGATTAGTGCAGGGCTACGAAGCGTTGTGGCGTAAATATAAAATAACTCCAGAGAAAAAAAATATTCTCGAAGTACACTATGCTAAGTTGGGGCATCGTCTTTTGTTTTATGGGGATCTGGTCCGAG
Source organism: Candidatus Methylomirabilota bacterium (assembly GCA_035495465.1). Classification (GTDB taxonomy): domain Bacteria; phylum Patescibacteriota; class Doudnabacteria; order UBA920; family O2-02-FULL-48-8; genus DATJFX01. The sequence goes on along the minus strand of DATJFX010000008.1, from coordinate 8,749 downwards.
GTAGAAGATATCTAGAAAAGGCATTTCGAATGAATTGGTGGAATCCAAAGCATGTTATACTGCTCCTAGCATCTTTTTTAGGAGTGAAAACTTACCGGCGGATTACTTTTTTGGCATTACAAATCAAACAATGATTTCAGATATTTGGGTTTCTAAGACAAAAATAGTTTTAATTACTTTGGCGTTAATAGCTGTTTTTTTTCCGTATATTTCTCCCATTCATACTCCATCTGATACTCAGCCATGGGCTTTAGTATTTGCATTACTGCTTCTCTTAGTTATTTGTTATGAGCAACGAGAAAAATTCTTTCGCAATATTCCCGGCCCTCTGAAAATGTTAGGAATAATTTTTATCTATACAGGGATTGTTTTTTTCGTGCATTTATTTTTTTTGAAGGATGCGGATTTCGTTTTAGGTCTTCGGTCTATTTTTGGGTATTTTTCCTTGATTATCCTGACCTATTTTGGGTTTAAGTTTTGGCAAGATATTCCAGGAACATTTTTTATTGGCGCTGTTGGCGCATGGTTTATCGGAGCAATAGATCAGGTATTTTTTGGGTTTGGGATATTTGCGCCTCTTCTGCATAGATTTGCAACCGGCGGTTTTCGTGGATTCAAATATTTTGCTCCGGGTTTTACTTCATTTGCTCCTGAGCCTGCGTTTTATGCTACAATGTGCATCTATTTTTTAATTCTCAATGAATTTTTATACAAGCAAAAAAAATACAGTCCAGCGTCGTATATTGGTATCGTGATAGTATTATTGACTCAGATTGTGATGTCTTATTCAGGAGTAGGTTTAATGATGTTGTTGTTATTCTTATTGGGCAAAGGAATAGAATTGCTTGTTATAAAAAGTAATTCCAGAGAAAAAAAGGTCCAAGCCACTGTTTTGGTATTATCTCTTATCGTTGTGAGTTTATTTTTGTTCAATAAGAGTCTAAATCAAAGCAGAAGTGGGGCATTACTCCAAACTTCAGTAACTGAGCCTTCAGCATTGGCAGATGATACCAGTGTTACCAATAGATTGGGTAATCCTGTACTAGCGTTATATGGTGGAATTTTTAAAACTTATGGCATAGGATTTGGACTAGGTACAAAAAGCACTGAAGCTCTTCCTTCTTGGCTTGATAAATTAACCGGCGGCCATGGGGTCTGGGGCGGGCGCATCGAAGGTGGTTTTTCACAAACAATATATGAACTCGGCATAGTCGGCTTTATTCTCATCGGTATAATTTTATATATAATCGGTAAAAGTATTATTTATGGCCGTGAGTACCGAGGCGCATTAATTATAAGTTTTATGACGGCCTTCGTTTCCTTATTTATTTTTGGCGCTATTGCAAACCCGCTTGCAGGCTTACTATTGGGAATACATTTATATTTTGCATCTAATAAAAATGAAAGTTTCAATCATAATCCCAGTCTATAATCGTCAATCAATCGTCGGAGAGGCGATTAATTCTGTACTATCCCAAAAGCATTCGGATATTGAGTGCATCGTAATTGATGGCGGGTCCAAAGACGGTACAGTTAGAGTGCTGGAAAGCTTCGGATCAAAAATTAAATTTATTTCCGAAAAAGACAGGGGAGTTTTTGATGCTTTGAATAAGGGTATAAAAATGGCTAGCGGTGAGCTAATAGGCTGGCTCGGTGCGGACGATATTTATGCCAATAACGAAGTTGTAGAAAAGGCTGTCGAGACTGTCTTGGCTAAGGATGTGGAAATTTGTTGGGGGGATTTGCTTTATGTCAGCAAAGACAATCCTGATAAAATAATACGTTATTGGCGCTCCTCGGCATATAAAGATGGAGATTATCGGAAAGGTTGGCAAATGCCGCATTTCGCATCCTTTGTTCGAAAAGAAGTTTTCGAAAAATATGGATATTTTCGTGAGGATCTTAAAATTGCCGCGGACTATGAATTATTTTTGAGATTTTTGGAGGTCAACAAGATTTCCACTTTTTATGTTCCTGAAGTATTTTTGAAAATGCGGGTGGGCGGGCAAAGCAATTTAAGTCTGAAGGGCAACCTGGAATGTTATAAGGCATGGGAACTAAATGGACTGAAGGTTAATCCTCTAGCAATTTTCATTCCCAAAATTTTGATTAAACTTGCGCAATACTTAAGAAAAAGTTAATATTACTAGGCGTTTATTATTGATTTTTTATTGAGGAATAAAAATGAAAAAAATATTGGTCTGCGGGGCTGGCGGATTTATCGGCCATCATTTAGTAAAGCGACTCAAATCGGAAGGCAGTTTTGTTATCGGAGTCGATTTAAAATATCCGGAATTTAATCAGACTGCAGCAGATAAATTTGTAATTGGCGACCTTCGCATGCCTGAAACATGGCAGAAATTAGAATGCGATGGATTTGATGAAATGTATCAACTCGCGGCTGATATGGGTGGCGCTGGCTATCTTTTTTCTGGCAAATATGACGCAGATATTCTGCATAATTCTGCCATGATTAATTTATACGCTTGCGAATATGCAGCAAGATGGAAAATGGGCAAGGTCTTTTATGCGTCCAGCGCCTGTGTTTACCCAGTTGAAAATCAAGAAGATCCGAACAATCCAAATTGCAAAGAAGATTCAGTCTATCCGGCGCATCCCGACAGCGACTATGGATTTGAAAAATTATTCAGCGAACGAGTTTATCAAGCTTTTTCCAGGGAATATGGCATAAAAGCTAAGATTGCCCGTTTTCATGGTATTTTTGGTCCCGAAGGAACTTATACAGGCGGCAAAGAGAAGGCCCCCGCTGCAATTGCTCGTAAAGTAGCAGAAGCGCCGGATGGCGGCACGATTGAAATTTGGGGAGATGGAAAGCAAACCCGTTCTTTTCTATATGTCGATCAATGCGTAGAAGCGGTAATGCGTCTTATGGCATCTCAAGATTTTGATGGACCTGTAAATATCGGCTCCGAAGAGATGGTCAGCATAAATCAACTTGCCGAAATAACTATGGAAATTGCTGGCAAAAAATTATCTATAAAACATATAGAAGGTCCGCTCGGCGTCCGGGGTAGGAATTCCGATAATACCCTTATTCGACAAAAGCTAGGATGGGCTCCAGATGCACCGTTGAAAGATGGAATGAAAAAAACATATGACTGGGTGGTTAATCAGTTATCTAGTCAAAAAGTTAAAACTGCAGAAGGAAGCAAGACAGCAGTATAGCGGGAGATTAATTTAACTGCCAATAGTATGCTCAATTATAAACGAGCAGTCAGTTTCTGGTTGATAATTTTGCCTATTTTAATATTATTTTATCTGAGCCTGTGGCTTACCATGCATATCTGGTATCCGAAGGGTCTGTCTTTGGCTGCGCAAAAATTACATTACTTACATTTTAGTATCATCTACGTTTTTTGGATGATCACTTTTTTTAGTTTTCGACTTTTCGATCGGGAGACTTTTCGCCGTTATACTACCTTATTTTTTAATCTAGTCTCGGCCATGGTCGTCAATTTATTGATCGCAATCGGCTATTTTTATTTCCAGCCCCACTTAATTTTGACGCCGCGAAGATTTTTATTGGTTGATGTGGGAATAACCTTTATATTGGTCTTAGTTTGGAATTTAATTCTCAAAATCGCGATTTTCAGCAGGTTTATCCAGCCAGTATATCTATTTTCCTTCAATGAAGAACTAAAGTATCTGGAAGAAGAAATTACTAAGCATTCTTATTTAGGTTTCAGGGTAATGGGACATATCAGTGAAAAAGAGTTGGCAAATCTTCCTGCCCGGTCAGGAGTGGTTATTTTCCCGGATAATCTGCATAGCAATAAATCCTTAACCGAAACAATTTTTAATTTGCGGAAGAAAGGTATCCAGCTTTTTAATCATAATGATTTTTATGAAAGCTTACTTAGGCGAATTTATATTCCTTCGTTGGACGAAATATGGTTTTTGCGCAATATCGCATATAGAGGAAAAATATTTTTTACTATAGTAAAAAATATTTTTGATTTGTTGATCGGATTCATAATTTTTCTGGTTTTTCTTATAACTTTTCCATTCATAGCGGTAGGCATAAAACTTACTTCTAAAGGGCCAATTATTTTCAAGCAACAAAGAATAGGTTTAGATGAACAGATTTTTACAATTTATAAATATCGAACCATGGTTTCCGGAGATTTTTCGAACCAATGGACTCAGAAAAATGATGCGCGAATTACGGCCATGGGGAAATTTTTACGCATAAGCAGGCTGGATGAATTACCACAATGTATCAACCTCCTACGCGGCAATATGAGCGTTATCGGTCCTAGACCCGAGCAAGTGGGGATTGTCAATCAGCTAAAAGCTGACATTCCTTTTTATGAGGAGCGGCATATCGTAAAACCTGGCCTCACGGGTTGGGCGCAGCTGAATGTTTATGCCGGAAATTTGGAAGAAAGTAAACTGAAGCTGGAATACGATCTATATTATATTAAATATCAATCGATTTTGTTCGATTTGGAGATTATTGCCAAAACCGTCTTTAATCTGCTAACTTTGCGCGGGCGATAGGGGATGTAATATTTTATTTGTCGGTGCGTTAAACTCTGTATGATTACATTAAACAAACAAACTAAAATTGGTTTAGTCGCAGTGGTCGTAATTTTGATTTTTCTTATTGGTTTAGGTTATTTCGGTAAAAGCAAATCTGGGAGTTTGGGCGGCAATGAACTGGCGGGTAATGACGTGCTTCGGATCTTAACGCCTGGGGATCGCCAGAAACTGGAAGCGGAAGTTGCCAGTTTGGAAGCCCAAGAGAACAGCCTACCCGCGGATCCGCAGAATCGTTACGATTTTTACTATCGGTTGGCAGTACGACGGTATGCCTTGGGCCGAGACAAAGATGCCATGGCTGCATTGGATAAAATAGTGGACGAAAAGGGGGATTATACTTATCCAGATCAGGTCTGGTATACTTACGCGAATATTTACAATGATTCCAAAGACTATGACCGGGCTGTAGTGGCCATGAGCAAGGCCGTGGACATAGATGGCACAAATCCCCAGTATTGGCTGACTTATATCGGGATTTGGGGCCAGAAAGATCCGAAAAAGAATTTAACGGATTTGTATAATGAAGCGCTCACGAAAACCGGCAATGCTATAGAAGTAGTCAGAGCCTATGGGCGATACTTAGAATATCTGGGTCAGAAAGATGCGGCGATTGTGGAGTGGCAGAAAGCCGGCGAAGTAGATCCTGCGGGTAAGGCGGATTATGATGCAGAAATTAAAAAATTACAAACAGCACAGTAGATTTTTGGAGGTAGAATATAAATGAATACTTAAAACGTCTGATTTTGACGTTTTTGGTGTTTTGTGATATAATAATCATACTTTTTAAGGCCTTAGAAATCAAAAATCAAGAAAAAAACCAATGTTTGATCCAGATCAATTAAGAAAAGCTCTGATTTCAAAAAAAATCGTCACGGCGGCCAATTGGACTGCACTTTCAGAAGAAGCGAAAAAGAAAAGACAGCCAGTAGAAGATCTGATAATCGATAAAAAAATCGCGGATGAAGAAAAGCTAAATACCATTGCCGCGGGGTTTTATGATGTGCAGCCCGTGGACCTAAAAGATAAGGGCCAAATCCCCAAAGATGTCTTGTTGTTAGTGCCAGAGCCGATTGCCAGGCGCCACCAAGTCGTGGCCTTTGCCAAAGACCAAGATAAATTAAGCTTAGGTATGGTGGATCCGGACGATCTAGAAACACGGGATGCTATTAAGAAAAAAACGGACTTAATTGTTATTCCTTTTTTAATCAGCAAAGGGTCTTTAGAGTACGGACTGAAACAATACCATACAAGTTTGGAGGCGGAATTTGCAAAAATCGTTTCCAAGCAGGAAAAAGATGAAAAAGGGGGAGAGCCAGCCACGGTTACCGAAAAACTGAAAGAAATGGCTGAAGAGATTCCTGTGGTGCGCGTGGTGGATACTTTATTGGAATACGCGATATTTGAAAAAGCCTCAGATATTCATATTGAGCCTCAGGAAAAAGAAGTGATGGTCAGATATCGAATTGACGGAGTTTTACATGACGTGATGACTCTGCCAAAAGTGATTCAACCGGCATTGATTGCGCGCATAAAAGTCGTCAGCAGTTTGAAAATTGATGAACATCGTCTGCCTCAGGATGGCCGGTTTAAAATCCAGAAAGATGAATATAATATCTCATTCCGTGTTTCTACCATTCCGGTATTTGACGGCGAAAAAGTCGTGATCCGTCTGTTAGACGAGTCAGCAAAAGCTTTGACTTTGGAAGAACTGGGATTTGTGCATCATAACTACGACGTGATTATGCGGAACGTAAAAAAACCGCATGGCGCGCTCTTAGTTACTGGACCGACTGGCAGCGGAAAATCCACGACTCTTTATACGGTTTTATCCATGTTGAATACCAAAGCGGTAAATATTTCAACGATTGAAGATCCGATCGAATACCGCATTCCTGGCATCAACCAGACGCAAGTCAACCCCAAGATCGGCCTGACCTTTGCCATGGGCCTCCGCGCACTTTTGCGGCAAGATCCGAATGTCATTATGATCGGAGAAATCCGCGACGGCGAAACCGCGGAAGAAGCAGTTCACGCGGCCCTGACTGGCCACGTGGTGTTATCTACTTTACATACAAACAACTCGGCAGGCGCCCTGCCTCGGCTTTTAGATATTGGTGTGGAGCCGTATTTGATCGCCTCCACCGTGAATGCCGTGATCGGTCAGCGTCTTACGCGACAGATCTGCCAGGATTGCAAGGAAGAATACAAAATCGACAAAGATTTCGAGGAGACATTGCGCAAGGAATATAATTTAGAACATTTAATTAAAATTTTAGTCCAGGAAAAAGTGGCGGAAGCGAAAACCAAGAGTTTGACAGAACTGACTTTTTATAAAGGACACGGCTGCGACAAGTGCGGCAATACCGGCTATCGCGGACGAAAAGGAATTTTCGAAGTTTTGGAAGTCTCGGTTCCGATTCAAGAATTAATCATGAAACGCGCGCCGACTTCCCAGATCCAGGACAAAGCAATTGAGGAAGGTATGATCATGATGTGGCAGGACGGATTTATTAAATGCCTGCAAGGCCGCACTACAATTGAGGAAGTGGTGAGAGTGAGTAAAGATCAGTAAACATGCCTAATTTTCAGTATACAGCCCGAACTAAAGCCGGAACGCTCCAAAAGGATGTCATGGCTGGAGCAAATCAACGCACAGTTGTGGATGCTTTACGCGCCCAAGGTTTGATCCCAGTTTCTATTCGCATTGCGAGCGCAGGATTAAACTGGAAGGCGTCTTTTGATTTTATCCATAAAATTAAATTACTGGATAAAATCACTTTTATAAAAAATCTCAGCGTGATGATTAAAGCCGGCTTGCCGTTATCCCGTGCGTTGAAGGTCATCGCAGTCCAAACTCCGAATCCGAAATTTGCAAAAGTCGTGGCGGATATTTCGCGCATGGTGGAAGGCGGCACAGCCTTAGCAGATTCTTTAGCGAAATATCCGGATGTTTTTTCTGCAATTTTCGTGTCCATGGTGCGGGTCGGGGAGGTTTCGGGAAATCTCGATCAAAACCTGACTTATCTGGCGGAACAAATGCAGAGAGACTATGACTTGATGTCGAAAGCCAAAGGTTCTTTAACTTATCCCATAATTGTTATGGGAGCTTTGGTAATTGTCGGATTTTTAATGTTCACATTTGTTCTGCCGAAACTTACCGCAACTTTTACCGAAGCGAACGTTGCCCTGCCCCTCACAACTCGAGTCGTGATTTTTGTGGTGAATATCTTTGCCCATTATGGAATCTTAGTCATGCTCGGGTTTATCGGCTTGATTTTTGGATTTATTGTCTGGCGGCGGAGCGATATGGGCCGGACGGTTTTACATAAAGTGATTTTATATACGCCGGTGATTTCTACGATCGTGATTAAGATTAATTTGGCGAGATTTGTCCGCGTGTTTGCTTCGCTGATCCGGAGCGGCATGTCGATTGTGGAAGCCTTAGAAGTTTCTTCGCACGTGGTGGGTAATATTTATTATCAGCGGGTGATCGCTGATGCAGGCTCGAAAGTAAAAATGGGCGCACCGTTAACTTCAGCCTTTAAAAAAGAGCCGAAATTGTTTTCAAATTTAGTAATTCAAATGATGGAAGTGGGAGAAGAGTCAGGTACCACAGAAGCCGTGCTGACTGAAGTTGCCAATTTTTACGAATCCGAGGTTGACCAGACTATGAAAAATCTTTCTTCGATTTTAGAGCCGGTCATGATGATGGTGATCGGTGTCGTGGTAGGATTTTTAGCCTTAGCTTTAATTACTCCGATTTACAGTATTACTCAAAGTATCAACTAGTATGAAAACTGAAAAATCAAAATTAAAATCGATAAATTCCGATTCAGGCATGTCCTTAATTGAAGTTGTGATTACTATGTTTTTGCTTTCCGTTCTGCTGGTTTTTTATGTAGCCGCTTTAAATACCGTAGCTATCAGCCGGAAACAGAGGTATGAAGATATTGCGTACCACGTCGCAAATACCCAAATGGAAATATTGCGGAATACGCCTTTTGCTAGTTTACCCCCATCGAACACTTTTTCCGATTCGCAGTTAAGCTTGATTCCATCCGGCGCAGCCAATTATACAATTAGTGATTATTCGGGATTTACGGGAATGAAAGAAATTGTCGTAACTGTTGCTTGGAACGACGGAACATCAAAGCAAGTCGATCTGAAAACATTGGCCGGCAGCGGA
>DATJFX010000007.1:0-18348 GCA_035495465.1 Candidatus Methylomirabilota bacterium | reverse complement strand
GGGCCGCCGGAATTACCAGGATTGATCGCAGCATCGGTTTGGATGACTCCTTCGAGCTGTTCTGCGCCCGCATCCGTGCCGCTGGCTGTGATAGTACGGCCAATACCTGAAACAACACCTGTGGTCACGGTATTATGGTATTGTCCGAGAGAATTTCCTATGGCAATCACTTTCTGTCCGATTTCTATATCCGTGGAATTACCCAGACTCAGCGTTGGCAAATTCGAAGCCTGAATTTTTACCAAAGCCAAATCATTTACGGGATCACGGGACAACACGGTGGCATCATATTTTTTCCCGTCATTGGTCAGAACGGTGTAAGTTGCCGAGGTATTGTCGACTACGTGCTTATTCGTCGCGATCAGACCGTCACTGGAAATGATAAAACCGCTACCTGCGCCAACTTCCTGGATGTTAGGCTGAGTGGAATTGGAACTTGAATTACCAGAATTGAAAAAAGGATCCAAGCCGAACGGACCAAGATTAAAAGGCGTAGAAGAATATCCGGGTAATTTATTTAAATCTTTGGAGATAATTATAGAAACCACGGCTGGGCTTGCCCGCTTCACTACATCCACTACTGCAGATTCTTCATTAACCTGTAAAGTCTTTACTTCGCCGGAACTTCCAGAAAGCGGTTGCCCTGGTTTGGTTAAATACATTGAGCCAAATACCGAACCCGCAATGCCAAACAAAAAACTTAGTAAAATCACTAAGGAAATTAAACTCATATTACTGCGTTCCCCACGCTCCACAATGCCTGAAGTGAGGGTTTTTTCTTCTTTTACTGTTGTAGATTTGTTTTCTACCATATTCTGTTTGTTTCTAACGATAGAATTAAAACTTTATTACAGTCAGCTTTTATATTATAACATATAATGCCTAAAATCCCAAAATTAAGCTTGGGTCAGCACCTCACACCCATGCTGGGTTATCAAAAGTGTATGTTCGGCATGAGCGGAACGCGATTGGTCTAGGGTTTTTATAGTCCATTTGTCTTCTGAAAAAATAACTTTCCAGTCTCCCGCATTTACCATAGGTTCGACAGCGATAACCATGCCTTCCACGAGTTTGGTGCCAGTGCCAGGTTTTCCAAAACAAGGAATTTCCGGATCTTCATGCACAGCAAGTCCCACGCCGTGTCCGACCAATTCCCGCACCACTGAAAAACCGTATTTTTTCACTGTGGATTCAATCATAGCGCCTATGTCTCCAGTAAATTTTCCAGGAGCGATAATTTGGATAGCTTTCTCCAAACTTGTCTCTGCTGCTTCTATCAATTTATATGAAACTGCGTCTGCTTTGCCGACAACTACAGTCCGCGCCGCGTCAGTAAATAATCCTTGATACTGCACGCCCAGATCTAAGCCTACGATATCTCCATCTTTTAAAATTTTGTCTTTGGTCGGAATGCCGTGCACTACTTCATCGTTTACAGATACGCAAAGGGTTGCCGGAAAAGGCGGATCTCCGGGTTGACTTCGATAGTTTTTAAACGCTGGAACGCCGCCAGCCTTGCGGATTTCTTGTTCGGCCAGCTGGTCCAAATCGAAAGCCGAAGCTCCAGGCACCGCTTTCTTAGCTACCAAATCCAAAGTCGCGGCTAAAATCTGGCCGCTGGTTCTGAGGGTTTCAATTTGCTTTGGATCTTTGATAAGCATGAATCGTGTGGCTGATGGCACGCGCAACTTTTACGATTGATTGATTGGCATCTACATATGCAAGTTTGTGGAATTTTTTAAAATAATTCACTGTTTGCTGAACCTGTTTTTTATGATAATTTATTCGGCTTTTAATATAAGCTACATCCATGTCTTTTTTTTCCCGGTCACGATGGAAAGAACGATGCATGACTATTTTGTCAGGAATTTTCAGATAAATGGCAAAAAAATCGCGTTTTTTTATATCCAATAGTTTCTTCAGAAGCTTAGCTTCATTCAGGAGCCTGGGAGTCCCGACAAATAATAAATTCTTTCCTTTTGGCGCCTGGCTGACGCTTTTCTTAATAAAATCATCAATAATTTTCGAAGGTGCTGGCAAGCCGCGATCATAGGTTTGCGCAAAAACTTTTTTGTAGCGCGGATTAGTTCGAAGGCGCCGCAGATATTCTCCGGATTTAACCGGCTTTAAAGCATAATAATTCATCAGCAAATCCGCGTGAGTATCTTTGCCCGATGCCGGCGATCCTAAAATTATTAAATCAAATCCAAGTTGTTTCATTTGATTCCTAATTTATTTAATATTTCCTGATGAACCATTTTAATTGATTGTTCCGCATTGTCTGCTTGGTCTCCCGCGATCGTGGTTAATAGTCCTTGCGATTCATAATATTCTTTTACCGGTTTGGTTTTCAGAATGTACTCGTCAAAACGCTTTTCAATTGAAGCCTGATCCTGATCGTCTTTTCGAATTGAAATTTTACTTCCGCAGATCTTACAAATCTCAGTTTTATATTCAGGCGAATCCGGCAGATAAATCGCTTGGCAATTCGGACAAGTTTTACGAGTTGTTAGCCGTTTCAAAAGTTTTTCTTTATCTACCTCTAAAAAGAATACCTGAAAATGCGGAACTTCGTACTTTTCCAAAATCTCTCGCAAATCCTGATCTTGGCCCACAGTTCTCGGAAAACCATCAAATACTACTCCTGGTTTATCCAAAAAATTGGAAAATTTCTCACGAATAATATCTTTTGTAATGCTGTCTGGTACTATAATACCCTGATCAATCGTATTTTTTATTTCCCGGCCCAAATCCGTATCCATTTTCGCAAATTCTCGTAAAGTATCGCCCATGCTAAAATACGCAAAGCCTAGCTTATCCACTAAAAGCTTGCTTTGCGTACCTTTCCCCGACCCTGGCGGACCCATCAAAAGAATAACATTCTGTAATTTCATGTAGATATTATAGCGTAAAATATGAATAAAAAAAACCGCCGAAGGGCGGTTTTTGTTGGATAAAATTAGAAGTCTTCGTAATCGCGCATGACCATCTGGGCTTGGACTTGCTTCATGACATCTATAACCACGGATACCACGATCAACAAACCAGTACCGCCTAAGGTCAAAGCTGGAGTGTTTGTCACGCCTTGCACGATATTTGGCAAAACTGCGATCAGCCCCAAGAATAATGCGCCCACTAAAGTAATGCGGTTAAGTACTTTATATAAAAATTCTGCGGTTTGGTGTCCTGGCCTGAGACCTGGGATAAAGCCGCCTTGTTTTTGGATATTTTCTGAAATTTCATCTGGGTTAAATACGATAGCGGTATAGAAATAAGTAAAAGCCACCACCAAAATAAAATACATAATCCCGTGATAGGTCGGATTTTGGAAAAAATTGTTCACAGCCGTGGCAAAGTTAGCTAAAGCCGCAGTTTTTGCATGGGCAAAAAAGTTAGCGATCAGGCCGGGAAAAAGTAAAATCGAAATAGCAAAAATGATCGGGATCACTCCGGCTTGATTGACCCGAAGCGGCAAATGAGTATTCACCCCGCCGTACATTTTATTACCCCGTACGCGCTTCGCATATGAAACCGGAATATTTCTCTGCGACTCAGAGATAAGCACAACTCCGGCAATAACCACAAAAGCCACGAGCAAGAAACTTAAAATCGTAATCAAATTTTGAGGCGACAGGCCCGCACCGCTGGCAGTTAAACTGACATAACCTTGCTGAACCACAGATGGAATACGAGCTACGATACCGGCAAAAATAATTAAAGATACACCGTTGCCGATCTTAAATTCAGAGATAATTTCTCCGAGCCATAACAAAATCATGGTGCCGGCCGTAATCGACAATAAAGTCACAAACCATTGAAAAGGTGTAAAATTAGCAACAAAATTTACTCCACCGGAGCGGCTCAATAAAATTATGGTGCCGTAGGCCTGAATGGGAGTCAGCGGCACAGTCAAATAACGCATATATTGGTTAATTTGAGCTCGGCCCGCCTCGCCGCCTTCTTTTTGGAGTTCTCCCAATTTCGGAATAATAATAGTTAAAAGTTGAATGATAATCGAAGCTGTAATATAAGGTCCAACTCCTAACATGACTACAGAAAAATTACGCAAGCCTCCGCCAGAAAAAATATCAAATAATCCCAAAAGTTGGTTGGAATTAAGTAGAGCTCGCAAATCCGTAACTTGGATACCTGGAATTGGCACATGCGCCAAAATTCTGGTCACCACTAAAAGCCCGGCAACGATTAAAATCCGGTTGCGGAGATCTTTCACTTTCCAAAGTTGCGTAATTCTAGACATAAGAGTCTATTTACTTATTTTCCCGCCAGCTTTTTCAATTTTTGCTTGTGCAGGCTGAGAAACTATAACTTGTTCAAAACTTAAATTTTTCTTCAATTCCCCTCCGCTTAAAATCTTTACGGTTAAGCCAGCGGATTTGATCAAACCTTTATTGTATAAATTCTTAGGGTTTACTGTTTCGCCGGCTTTGAAATTATCTTCCAAATCCCCTAAGTTAATTCCAGTCGCTTTAATATTTCGGCTGGTAAATCCTCGGCGCTTCGGTAATTGGCGTTGCAATGGCATGCGGCCGCCTTCAAATCCGACTGGAATCGAAGAACCAGAACGAGCAAGCTGACCTTTGGCGCCGCGTCCGGAAAAAGTTCCATGACCTGAACCAACACCGCGTCCCACGACTTTTCGGCGCTTAGTTGATCCTTTATGCGGTTTGAGGTTGTGGAGTTTGAGCATATAATTATTTCTTGGAATCAGCAATTGATTCTTTAGTTCGAAGTTTTGTCAGGGCCAAATACGTAGCCATGACGTTATTCACTTTATTAGATGAGCCAAGCATTTTCGATAAAACATTTTTTACACCCACTAAATCCAAAACTTGTCGGATAGATCCACCTGCGATAACTCCAGTTCCGGGTTGGGCAGGTTTTAAGAATACCACTGAGGATTTATATTTGAATTTAATTTCATGGGGAATCGTGTCATTGACGATGTTTACGGGCACCATGATTTTTTTCGCCGCGTTTACAGCTTTATTTACAGCTTCCGACACATCTGTTCCTTTACGGAGTCCAATGCCAACTTTGCCTTTCTTATCGCCAATTACAACCAGTGCTCGAAAACGCATACGCTTACCACCAGCCACGACACGGGTAACACGCTTGATCTCTACGATCTTTTGTTCAAAATCCTTTTTAGCATTGTCTCCTTGACCTCTGCCTCGTCCTTGTTTACGCATTGCCATATTAAAATTCCAATCCCGCGGCTCTGGCCGCATCTGCTAATTGTTTAACTCGACCGTGATATTGATATCCGCCTCGATCAAATACTACTTTTTTTACACCCGCAGCCGTAGCTTTTTGAGCTACTAACTTTCCAACTTCCGCAGCCTGTTCTACTTTCTTTAATTTGCCCTTAAGCTCTTTAGACGAGGCAGCAACTAAAGTTTTACCTACTGAATCATCAATAAGCTGTACGTAAATATTGGTTAAAGAGCGAAAAATATTCATTCGAGGTTTGCTGGCAGTTCCTGTAACTCTAGCTCTTACTCGTTGGTGTCTTAATTTTCGGGATTCTTGTCGTTTTGACATATTATTTGCCTCCTCCCACAGCCTTTACTACTTTACCGGCCTTGCGGCGGATTACTTCTTCTTGATACTTAATACCTTTACCTTTATATGGTTCGGGCGGTCTCTGGGATCTGACTACTGCAGCAAACTGACCTAACATTTGTCTATCAGCACCGGTAATAGTTAGAATATTTTTTTCAATCTTAGCTTCTAAACCAGCTGGAATATCCATTTCGATCGGATGAGAATAACCTAAATTCAAAGTTAATTTTTTTCCAGTGATAGCGGCTTTGTAACCCACGCCGTTGATTTCTAAAATTTTCGTAAAACCAACAGTAACGCCCATAACCATATTCTGAATCAGCGAGCGGAACAGTCCCCATAAAGCTCGTTCATTTTTATCCTGTTCTTTCTTAACCTTTACTGTCAGTTCGGAATCAGTTTTGACAATCTGAACTTTCGGATGGATTTGCAAACTTAACTCACCTTTTGGTCCTTTGACCTTTAAGGTTTGATCTTTTAATTCCACGGTGACCCCGGAAGGAATTACGACAGGTTTTTTTCCAATTCTTGACATAAAATTATTACCAAACTTGGCAGACAATTTCGCCGCCGATTTTATTCTTGCGGGCTTCCTTGTCTGTCATTAATCCTTTAGAAGTCGAAATAATAGTTGTTCCCATACCACCTAAAACTTTTGGAATCTGCATTCGATTGCTATAAATTCTCTGGCCTGGTTTGCTGATCCGCTTGATTTCAGAAATTACAGGTAACCCTGCTTCATCATACTTTAAAGCTAAATTAAGATGTTTCATCCCCTCTATCTCAGTTATTTCCACCTTACTCAACCATCCTTCGCTCTGCAAAACTTTCGCGAGATTGTGTTTAAAATTCGAATACGGCAAAACTACTTCTGGCTTTTTCGCCATAAGTCCATTGCGGATTCTTGTTAACATGTCGGAGATTGTGTCAGTCATTGTCATATATTTACCAAGAAGCCTTTACTATGCCGGGAATTTCGCCGTTGGAGGCAAGTTCTCTAAAACAAATACGGCAAATATTAAAATCACGCATATAGCCGTGTTTACGGCCACATCGCCAGCAACGTCGAACTACCCGAGTGGAATACTTGGGTTTAGTTCGAGATCTTAAAGATTTAATTGTTTGTGCCTTTGTAGCCATATTGTTCGTTTAATCCTTCTGAAACGGGAAACCTAATGATTTTAATAATTCTAGAGCTTTCTTATCGTCGTCGGTATTGGTTTGAATATTTACTTCCAAGCCAAATGTGTATTCAAGATGTTCGCGGGTGGTTTCTGGAAAAACTATCTGTTCCTTAAATCCGATATTGTAATTACCGTGGCCATCAAATTTTTTCGGATCAAGGCCGCGGAAATCTCTGATACGAGGAATGGAAATTTTTACGAGCTTTTCCAAAAAATCATACATTCGTCTGCCTCTGACTGTAACGACCAGCCCGACTACCTGTCCTTCCCGGATTTTAAATCCGGAAATGGATTTCTTTGCGATCGTCTTAACTGGGGTTTGGCCTGTAATCCGCTTTACGTCCTCAATTATGGCCTCAAGCATTTTCGGATCTTTCAAGGTTTTACCCACTCCGACATTTACCACCACTTTCTGAATTTTAGGAACAGCCATCGGATTGGTTAATCCAAAAGCTTTTTTGAGTTGAGGAACTGTGGTCGTGTTATAAGTATTCTTCAAATTATTCATATTACATCACCCTCCCGCATTTCTTGCATTTACGTAAAATTCCATTATCCGTAATTTCTTTACCTATTCGAGTCGGTTTTCCGCATGAAGGACAAATCAGCATGACCTTACCAGCAGCCAAAGCCCCAGGAGTTTCTAGTCGTTGACCTTTTTCTCCTTGCTTTTTAGGTCGGGAAAAACGGACATGAATATTCAAGCCTTCCACGGCCAATCTTTGCTGTTTCGGGAACACTTCTAAAACTTTCCCCGTTTTACCGCGGTCTTTGCCAGTTAAGAGCTTTACTGTATCGCCTTTTTTAATATTCATTCGGATTTTCATAAAATTAGACTACTTCCTCAGCCAGTGAAATAATTTTGCTAAATCCCTTATCGCGAAGTTCTCGAGGAATGGGACCAAAAATACGAGTGCCTCGTGGGTCTGGATTATCTTTATTTACCAAAACAGCGGCGTTGTCGTCAAATCGGATATAAGAACCATCAGGACGGCGGACTTCTTTATGAGTGCGGACGATTACAGCATAAACTTTGTCGCCTTTTTTCACTTGGCCTTTAGGGCTGGCGATTTTCACAGAAGCAGCCACCACATCGCCTAATGTGGCGAAACGGCGCTTGTTTTTTCCATTCACGCTGAAAGCTGCGATCTCGCGAGCGCCGGTATTGTCAGCTACTTTTAATCTGGTTCTAAGTTGAATCATAAAATATTTATTGTGTCATCCTGAACGCAGTGAAGGATCTATGCCTTGGTTCAGATTCTTCGCTCCGCTCAGAATGACAAATGATTTAGATCTTATTTATGACTTTCCAATTTACTGTTTTACTATACGGTCGGCTTTCTTCAATTACCACTCGGTCGCCAACTTTATATTCTTCTTCAGCATGAGATGGGTATTTCTTTGAAACAGTATAGCGTTTGTGGTATTTCGGGTGCACTCGAATAGAATCCACCTTTACAATGACCGTTTTGGTCATTTTGGCAGAAACCACAAGGCCAGTTAATTTTCGTCGAATCTTATTTTCCATCTGTGTGAGAATTAATTAAAGTTAAAATTCTTGCAATGTCTCTTTTTACAGCAATCAATAAATGATTGTTCTTTACTTCTCGGGAGTGAATCTTAAAAGTTAAATCCCGGACTTGTTCGCGTAAATTTGCCAGCAATTTATGCAGTTCATCCACGCCCATAGCTTGTAGTTCTTTCATTTTCATAAATTATATTTGGTTCTTAACTACAAACTTACTTTTTATCGGCAACTTATGGGAAGCCAAACGCATAGCCTCGGCAGCCTGATCAGGAGTCACGCCATCCATTTCAAACATGACACGTCCCTTCTGAACTACGGCCACGAAGTGGTCAACAGCACCTTTACCGGATCCCATCGGAGATTCGTTGCCATGAGATGTGATCGGCTTGTCTGGAAAAATACGAATCCAAATTTTACCACCGCGCTGAATGTATCGAGTCATGGCTCGGCGAGCGGCCTCGATTTGTCGGGAGGTAACCCAGCTGTTTTCCATGGCTTTCAAACCGAAACTACCGAATGCCACGAAATTACCAGACATGGCTTTGCCGGAGGAAGAACCGCGGTGATGTTTTCTGTGCTTAACCTTTTTAGGTATTAACATAAAATTATTCAGCCTTTAACTTAGCCATTTTGCGGCCAGTAAATACTTCGCCTTTATTAATCCAAACTCGAATGCCGATCGTTCCATAAGTAGTAAATGCCGTGACTCGCGCAAATTCAATGTTCGCTCGCAAAGTATGCAATGGCAATTTGCCTTTAAACAATCTTTCAGATCTGGCAATTTCTGCTCCGCCAAGTCTTCCTTTGCATTCGATTTTGACGCCCACGGCGCCAGCTTCCATAACCTGTTCAATCGCACCTTTCATGGCTCGTCTAAAAGCAATACGTTTTTCGATCTGATCTGCGATATTTTGAGCGACTACCTGAGCTTGAAGATTCACATCCTTCACTTCTTCAATGTTTATCTTCACATCCATCTTAGCTAAACTGAGGTGGCTTAAAATTTTCTTTTTCAAATCTTCAACTCCACCGCCGCCCTTACCAATAATCATACCTGGCTTAGTGGTTTTTACGGTGATAGTAATAGTCGGACCAAAGCGTTCAATATCAATTCGAACCAGGCCGGATTTTTTCAATTGATTCATGAGAAATGCGCGGATGCGGGTGTCTTGTTCGAGCATGCCGGCAAAACCGGTTTTGGTCAGCCATCGGCTTTTCCAAACATCGGTAATTCCCATTCGTAAACTATTTGCGTTAATCTTTTGTCCCATAAAATTATTCGCCGCTCTTTCTATTAAATAATCTGCGCTTTAAGCCAATCGTACTTCTCTTGGTATTTTCCGAAGCACGTGGTACTGGTTTCGGACCATGGGAATGACGATTTTCAGAAGAAACTTCACCACTTTGGGGTTCGTTGATAACTGGCTTTTCTTCTTCCTTAGTAGTAGTGATATTTGGTCGGATAGAAAATATCGAGCGTCGGCGTTTGGAAGTATTTTCGCGTGATTCAAGTACGATATTGATATGGCTGGTTCTTTTGCGTTCAACAAAGGCTCGACCCTGGGCGCGAGGTGCGTAGCGGCGAAGTACTGGTCCGCCATCAACTGTTAAAGACTTAATATATAAATTATCGCGATCCAAACTGAAATTATGCACAGCGTTCGCAATGGCGGAATTAATCACTTTAGTTAAAGGCAAAGCCGCGTTTTTAGATGAATATCGCAACTGCTCCAAAGCTACATCTACTGGCGCAAGACGTACCAAATTTGCCACAAGTCGAAGTTTCCGCGGAGAAACGTGGATGTGTCGGGCAAAAGCCTTTACTTCTTTCGGTTGGGTAGTCTTGTTTGCCATAATTATTTCTTAGCTCCTTCGGCTGGTGCTTTGGCAGCTTCCATGGCGCGCTTCTCAGCATCAGCCGCAGCCATAGCTTCTTCTTTCGCCATACGTCCGCCGTGACGGATAAATTTGCGAGTAGAAGAAAATTCACCGAGCTTGTGGCCTACCATATTTTCCGTGCAGATCACTGTATGAAAAGTTTTGCCGTTATGCACAGCAAAAGTCATTCCCACCATTTCTGGGAAAATAGTAGAATCCCGAGACCAAGTTTTGATCTCAGTTTTAGATCCAGGTTTTACTTTCTGAATCTTTTCCCATAATTTCGGATCCATAAATGGACCTTTTTTCAGTGATCTACTCATAAAATTAGTTTCGTCTCTTTACTATAAATTTATTAGATGATTTCTTCTTGTTCCGGGTTTTCACGCCAAGAGCATGTTTGCCCCAAGGAGTTTTCGGATATTTGAGACCGATCGGGTTATGGCCTTCGCCTCCGCCGTGTGGATGGTCGATCGGGTTCATGGCTTTACCACGAACGCTGGGCCGGATTCCCATATGTCGGGTGCGACCGGCTTTACCGATTCTAACATACATCCAGTCAGTATTGGAAACTTGGCCGACTGTAGCAAAAGCATTTCCAGAAATTTTTCGAATCTCGCCAGAAGGCAATTTCAACATCACGTAATCCGCTTCCTGGGCTTGGACAATAGCGTAACTGCCTGCAGCGCGGACCATCTGGCCGCCCTTTTGGCCGAGAAGTTCAATATCATGGACATTGGTTCCGATCGGGATATGTCTGACCATCATCCTGTTCCCTGGCTTGATTTCAGTGCGTTCTGCTGTTAAAAACATGTCGCCGACTTTAGTACCATCGGGAGCTAAAATATATCTTTTTTCTCCGTCCTTGTAAGAAAGTTTGGAGATAAAAGCGCTTCGGCCTGGATCGTATTCTAAAGTTTCTACGCGTGCTGGAATATTCATTTTATCAAGCCTGCTGAAATCCAAAGTTCGAACTTTTAATTTATGGCCGCCGCCCTGATGTCGGGTGGTAATTTTACCTTGATTGTTTCGGCCAGCGGTTTTCGCAAAAGAAAAAACTTTCGCCTTCATCGGGCGGGTGTTCTTAGTCAAAACCGAATAATCAGTCACAGAGTGAATGCGTCGGCCGGCTGAAGTAGGTTTGTAAATCTTAATTGCCATAAAAATTTAAATTTATACGCCTTCGGCGAGTCCTGTGATTCGTTCGCCCTCTTTTAAGGTAACGATGGCTTTTTTCCAGTCTGAAGTACGGCCGAAAGAACGGCCTTGGCGACGGACTTTGCCAGGATTATTAATCATATTTACGCTAACGACATGGACATCATAAACTTGTTCAACAGCTTTTCGGACTTCGATTTTATTTGTAGTCTTAGAAACTTTAAAAACATATCGGCCAGTATTTGAAAGCTGATTAGTCTTTTCTGTGAGATGGTGGCTTCTTAAAATTCGGTGTGCTCGGCCTGTATTTTCTTTGGAAACTTTAGGAGTTCCTTCTTGAGTCGGTTCTTTGACCATGTCTAAAACATTCTCTTTGGCTTTAGCAGAGTGCTTGTGCTCTTTTTCCTTTTTACCGAGTCCAAATATTGCCATATTATTTTAAGTAAGTCTTTTCTATAACAGGTATTGCATCCTGCATAATTATCATGTCATATCTCATCAGATCCAAAATATTTAACTGAGTCGCTACCATTACTTTTGAGTGAGGTAAATTACTTGCGGCATTTTCTAAATCTTTGTTATGAGCTGGGATAACTAACGCAAATTTCTTGCCCAATCCGGCTTTGGTTACCAAGCCGCTAAACTTTTTAGCTAATTCAGAAGTTTTGCGGGTTGCATCAAATTTATCTAAAATAATCAATTTTCCGTCATTTAATTTATCCGTCAAAACTGTAAACAAAGCTTTGCGAAAAGCAGAACGATTCATCTTCAGGGAAAAATCACGATTATTACGAGGGCCGAAAGTGATTCCACCATGTCGCCAAAGAGGTGATCTGACAGATCCGACACGGGCTCTACCAGTTCCTTTTTGCTTCCAAGGTTTTTTTCCAGAACCTGCAACTTCCCCCATCATTTTTGTATGAGCAAAAGGACCGCGGAGATTATTGCGTTGTGTGCGGACTGCCGCGTGCACCAAGCTTCCATCCAATTTTTCAATACCAAAAATCTTGGAATTCAAATCCAAATCAGAAATTTTCTCGCCAGTTTGGTTGTAGAGTTGGGCTTTCTTCATAGGATTATTCGCCTTGAATTTTAACTATACCGCCATTGGCTCCTGGAACTGCGCCTTTTAAGGCAATCAGATTTCGATCCAAATCAACATCAATCACTTCCAAATTCTTCACGGTTCTAGTTCCACCCATGCGGCTGGCCATGCGAAGTCCTTTTCGAACGTGCTGAGGAAATCTTCCGCCTACTGCTCCGACTGCTCTAGGATGATCATGACCGTGGGAAGCTGGAGCTCCTTTGAATCCATATTTCTTGATAGGTCCGGCAAATCCCCGGCCTTTCATCTCTGCGGTAACTTTTACCAAATCACCAACTGCGAAAGTATCGACTTTAATCTCTTGCCCGGGCGTAAATTCAGTTTTTCCATCAGTTCGAAATTCCGTAAGATTTTTCAAAGCGCCGCCTTCTTTTCCGTGGCCGATAGAAGCCTTATCAGCATTCTTTTTCTTGCCAAAGCCTACTTGCACGGAGGTATACTTATCTTTTTCCATAGTTTTCACTTGCACGACTTTCACAGGTCCTGCTTGTAAAATGGTAACCGGAACAACCTTGCCATCTTTGGCAAACATTTGCGACATATTCAACTTGGAGGCGAGTATAAACTTGGACATAAATTAGGTTATAAAAAACCATTCAGATCTCGGACAAATCAGAAACCTGAATGGTTCTTCATATGATTGGCGATATCCGAGTGGATCAATCCAACCAGGCTAATATTCTTTTTTTACATCTTAATCTCAATGTCTACTCCGGCTGGCAAATTCAGATTGCTCAAAGCATCAATAGTTTTCGGGGTAGGAGTTCCGATATCTATCAATCGCTTGTGAATCCGCATTTCAAACTGTTCGCGAGAGTTTTTGTGAACAAAAGTCGAACGGTTCACAGTATACTTCGTCTTTTCAGTCGGAAGCGGCACTGGGCCAATAACATTAGCACCAGTTCTTTTCGCCGTATCTACGATCTGGCGGGCGGACTGATCTATGAGCTTATGGTCATAAGCTCTAATCTTTATTCTTATTCGGCCTGTTTCAACACTTTCGGAAGACATTGTTATTAAGGGTCTAGTTGACTTAAACTATTATTCTTAATGGTTAACTTGATAAAAATACACGATTTTGACGAAAAAGTCAAGGGGACACAAAACCCCGCCCCTCTTACAAGAGGCGGGGAATTTAAATATTATTTTGTGATCTTGAGCACTACTCCGGCGCCGACTGTATGACCGCCTTCGCGAATAGCGAAGCGCATCTTATCTTCTAGAGCTACTGGGGTAATCAATTTGATCTTGAGGCTTACTGTATCACCTGGCATGACCATTTCCTGGCCTGCTGGAAGTTCAACTTCTCCGGTCACATCTGTGGTTCGGATGTAGAACTGAGGTTTGTAACCTTTAAAGAATGGAGTATGTCGTCCGCCTTCTTCTTTGGTCAAAATATAAACTTCAGCATCGAATTCAGTATGAGGAGTGATTGAGCCTGGCTTACAAAGCACTTGTCCGCGTTCAACTTCTTCTTTCTTGGTTCCGCGAAGAAGGATACCGGCGTTGTCGCCAGCTCGGCCTTCATCAAGTTGCTTGTTGAACATTTCGATTCCCGTGACTACGGTTTTAGAAGTTGGTCGGATACCGACGATTTCGATTTCATCGCCGATTTTTACAACTCCGCGTTCAATTCTTCCAGTTACCACAGTTCCTCGGCCTTCAATTGAGAAAATATCTTCAATCGGCATGAGGTATGGCTTTTCAGTTTCGCGAACTGGGTCTGGGATATAAGTATCCAGTGCGGCAACTAATTTCTGAATAGAAGGTTCACCGAGTTCAGATTGATCGCCTTCTAAGGCTTTCAAAGCAGAACCGCGGATGATCGGTGTATCTTTTCCTGGGAATTGGTATTTGGTCAAAAGATCTCGGATTTCTTCTTCTACGAGGTCGAGAAGTTCTTTATCATCCACCATATCGCACTTGTTCATGTAAACAACGATGTAAGGCACACCGACTTGGCGAGCAAGCAAGATGTGTTCTCGAGTTTGAGGCATTGGGCCGTCAGCGGCAGACACAACCAAGATCGCGCCGTCCATTTGAGCGGCACCAGTGATCATGTTCTTGATATAGTCAGCATGTCCTGGACAATCCACGTGTGCATAGTGGCGCTTGTCCGACTCATACTCAACGTGAGTGGTGTTAATCGTAATACCACGGGCTTTTTCTTCTGGAGCATTGTCGATCTGATCATAGCCCCGAGCCTTGGCCTTGCCGGTCTTGGCAAGCACTGTGGTGATAGCCGCAGTCAATGTGGTTTTACCATGGTCGACGTGACCAATAGTTCCGATGTTGACGTGTGGCTTACTTCGGTCAAATTTCTCTGCCATTGTCTTGTATCCTTGTTTGCGTTTTAAGTATTCGTATCATTCTGGACGTAGCGAAGCTTCGTTCGAACCAGAAGCTTAGCCAAGTTCAGGATGAGAGACAAACTTAAAAACAGCTTAAAATTAATGGTTTTTCGCCTGTAAAAACGTTAATGTTTTTTACAGACTTCCGAATTATAAAGGATTTGCCCAGGGTTGTAAAGTCCCCCCTGATCTGGGGATAAGTAAATTACCTTGCCCCAAAATCGGATAAAGAGCTATATTATCAACAGGATTTTCTTATGCCCAAGGAGGGCTTATGGATAACCTTCACAGCTGGGTTACTACGGACTACCACTGGCTGCTCCTTACGGTGGGGGCACTTATCTCATTGATGGTTGGACTGACAGTCCAGCGACGCCATGTCAAAACTTCGGAGTCTCTGAGTTCACCTTCGCCGCCTGAGCTGATCTATTACATGATCAATGGTAGAAATACGACCCAGCCTCACATCACAGACTCCCTGTTCGGCGTGGCGCTCCATGGTGACCAGACGACGTACGAGAATCTTCTGTCCCAAATGGAACGGCACTTAGGGCAGTGCCAAGAATGTCAGCAAGTATGG
The DNA here is from genome assembly GCA_035495465.1 of Candidatus Methylomirabilota bacterium. Taxonomy (GTDB): domain Bacteria; phylum Patescibacteriota; class Doudnabacteria; order UBA920; family O2-02-FULL-48-8; genus DATJFX01. The sequence goes on along the minus strand of DATJFX010000007.1, from coordinate 2,981 downwards.
ACTTCCAAAGTCCAAGCTGCCTCGCTCATCCGTTCTCCTACCCTAACCCTTCCTCGACACTAACGCCAATCCTCAAGATAGGCGTTCTTTTTTATGCAAATAAAAATCCTTCTTCTAAAAAGGATTTTTAAAATGGAAATTTGCCGCTTTTTACGACAAGGTCCCGGCCGTTTGAGAAATTCAAATTCTCTACCTCTGTCCTGCCGAGAGCCGGTCAGAATTCAACGCGAACGAGCGGTAAAACATGAATATGTTTTCGCGAGTGAGCTAAGAATTCTGGCAAATTTCTCTTAGGCCGGCAGTTTTTTCTTTGCCATCTTTTTGTCTGCACAAAAAGATGGCAGGAAAGTTAAAAGTTAAACATGCTTGCCAAATGGCCGATCACTGGCAGTTCTTTAGTCTGATTATTTACAACATTTATAATTCCCATTATGGCAAGGACTAAAATTCCCAACCAGATCAAAGGCGATAGAATCCAGCCAAAAACAGGAATGCGTACGATAAAATTAGCGAGTACATCACAAATCAGAAGCACCAATCCTTGCTTGATATGGAATTTTACGAATTGATCGTTTTTCGCGTCTGTGATCAACGGTATAACTACTAAAATTCCCAGATAAGACAAAATACCCATTAAGGTTTTATTTGATCCGGCATTGGGACCCGATGACGGCGGCGGCATTGGAGCCTGATTATTTGTGTCCATATTTGTAGATTAATTGCTTAAGCTTATAATAGCACAAAACAAAACATTGAGTTAAAGTAATTACTTAAAGCGTGAAATAGCAGCCTAGTGGAAATTTGCCGCTGTTCGAGCGACAATAAACTGGTTAGACCTGTCATTGTCGCGAGTCCGGCAAATTTCCGACTTTCTTTTGACCACTTTTCTTTCCTAGAAAGAAAAGTGGTCAGAGAATATTGGTGGTAAAAAAGATCCCCGCTTTCGCGGGGACCTTTTAAATATATATTTACAGATTATTTTACTTCCCTACTTGTCCGACTCGGATCTTGCCCGTATTTTCAATAATTTTATCCGCCACGTTTCGTGGGACTTCCATGTAGTTCAGAAATTCCATGCTATAAGAAGCTTGGCCCTGCGACATAGAACGGATTTGAGTGGCATAGCCAAACATTTCCGCAAGCGGCACTTCGGCATCCACCACTTTCAGGTTTCCCCGATCAGTCATTTCTAAGATATTCCCGCGCTTGGCATTCAAGTCACCGATCACATCTCCAAGTGAAGATTCCGGCGTTAAGACTTCTACTTTCATGATAGGTTCGAGAAGGATTGGCTGAGCTTTTTTCACAGCGTCCTGGAAAGCCATGGAACCGGCGATTTTAAATGCAATTTCCGAAGAGTCAACTTCGTGGTAACTACCATCATACAAAGTTGTTTTGACATTGAGGATTGGGAAACCAGCGATAACACCGCGATCCTCCGCTTCTTCAATACCCTTTTCTACTGGTTTGATAAATTCTTTTGGAATAGATCCACCCACCACTTCATTTATAAACTCATTGCCCTTGGCTGGGTCGTCCTGCGGTTCAATGCGGATGTAAACATGTCCGTACTGACCCTTACCACCAGTTTGGCGGATATATTTACCTTCAGCTTCGGATTTGCCTTTGATAGTTTCTTTATAAGCAACTTGCGGTCGGCCGACATTGGCTTCTACTTTAAACTCGCGCTTCATGCGGTCCACGATAATATCTAAGTGCAATTCACCCATACCAGCAATCAAAGTCTGGTTAGTTTCTTCATCTGTTTTTACGCGGAAAGTTGGATCTTCTTCAGCAAGCTTTTGCAAAGCAAAACCCATTTTTTCCTGGTCCTGTTTGGTCTTTGGCTCAATAGCCACAGAAATAACTGGTTCTGGGAAAGTGATACGTTCAAGAAGCACTGGATAATCCGCGTCGCACAAAGTGTCTCCAGTGAACGTATCTTTCGGTCCGACTAAGGCGGCAATGTCGCCAGAATAAACTTCTTTTACTTCTTCGCGGGAATCGGCATGCAGACGAACCAATCGTCCCACGCGTTCTTTATTACCAGAACGAGCATTTAAAATATAAGATCCGGTTTGCAAAACTCCAGTATACACTCGGAAGAAGGCTAGTTTCCCGACGAAAGGATCAGTGGCGATCTTAAAAGCCAAAGCCACAAATTTATCCGAGTCATTCGGTTTGATCAAAATTTCTTCCTTGGTTTTAGAAATTACAGCCTTAACACCTGGTTTATCCAAAGGACTTGGCAGATAATTTACCACAGCATCTAAAATTTTCGTCACAATCAATCCGCGACCATCCCCGCCTAACACTGGGTAAAATTTTCCAGTTAAAGTGGCGGTACGAATAGCCTTCATTAATTCAGCCTCAGTAAGTTCCTGGCCAGCCAAATATTTTTCCATTAAAGTATCGTCAGATTCCACTACTTTTTCTACGAGTTTCAAACGATATTCTTTGCACTTTTCCAGCATATCAGCCGGCACTTCACCTTCTACGAATCCTTTATCCTTGTGGTCTTTATAAGTGTAGGATTTCATTTTCACCAAATCCACCACGCCGTTGATATCTTTTTCAAACCCGATGGGCAACTGAATTGGATAAGCATTTGGGGACAAGCGCTTGTGGATCGCGTCTAGGGACTTATAAAAATCTCCACCGGTTTGGTTGATCTTGTTTATAAAACACATGCGCGGTACGGAGTATTTATCAGCTTGGCGCCAGACAGTTTCAGACTGAGGCTCCACGCCCATCTTGCCATCAAAGACAACCACTGCGCCATCGAGCACGCGCAAAGAGCGTTCAACTTCTACTGTAAAGTCTACGTGACCTGGAGTATCGATAATGTTTACCCGGTTCGTGTCATCTGCTTTGGCCCCGCTCTGAAGCGTTGGTGACCAAAAAGCTGTGGTCGCCGCTGCAGTAATAGTGATACCGCGCTCACGTTCCTGTTCCATCCAGTCCATGGCTGTGTTGCCTTC
>DATJFX010000006.1:0-3134 GCA_035495465.1 Candidatus Methylomirabilota bacterium | reverse complement strand
TTTGACGGGGTGGATAAAGTTTATGCTATCCAGGCTGGCCGAGAAATCCGAGTATTCGTTCAGCCAAATAAAGTGGATGATTGGGGCGCTACAAAAATGGCCCGAGAAATTGCAAATAAGATTGAACAGGATTTGAAATATCCTGGAGAAATCAGGGTTATGGTTATTCGAGAAACTCGTGTAATCGAATACGCGAGATAAGGGCTCGGGCGACTGCTTGTCAGAGACGTCCCGCTAGGGCGGGACTATGTGCTCGGCCATATAAGAGGCCTCGCAGATCTCTTCCAAGCAGTCGCCCTCGCTAGAAAGAAAGTATGATTAAAATTATTTTTTTCGGAGATATCTCAGGGGAGCCAGGCCGGGTAGTGATCAAAAAAGCACTGCCTGAGATTTTGTCTTTGGAAAAACCAGATTTGGTTTTAGCTAATGTTGATAATCTGGCGCATGGCAAAGGGGTCACTGTTAAAACTTTGGAAGAAATGATTCGTGCAGGTATTCAGGGTTTTACTTCTGGCAACCATGCCTTCTCCAAAAAAGAATTTGCAGCTGAAGTCTTTGAAAAATATAAAAATATTATTGTCAGGGCTGCGAATATTCCGGATACTAATCCCGGGTCTACCGCGATCGTTCTGCCTACACCGAAAGGGGAAGTGTTGATTGGCCATTTTTTTGGCCAAGTATTTATGGAAAAGCAATTCCATGATCCCATCACTTCACCTTTTGCGAAGGTTGAAGAATGGATGAAGGAATATCAGCCGAAGAAATACGCTGCTACCATTATTGATCTCCATGCTGAGGTTACTAGTGAAAAAGTTGCGTTTGGCCACTTTTTGGACGGCAAAGTAAGTGCAGTGCTAGGTACTCATACCCATATCCCAACCGCGGATGCGAAAGTTTTACCCGGCGGTACGGCTTATATTACAGACGTAGGCATGTGCGGCGCCGCAGATTCCGTTTTAGGAGTAAAAAAAGAATTATCCTTAGAGCGATTTACAACAGGCAATTGGGTGCCTTTTGATATCCCGGAAGATGCTTCCGAAGGGGAATTAAGTTATGTTATGATTAATGTAGATGACACCACCGGCAAGGCTCTGGACATTTCATCCAAACACCAAATAATCAAACTATCCGCCAAAGGCGGATCCGCCTCCGGCGGAAAATAAACTCATGAATAAATTTTTATTTGAACCGCCCAAGTTTTTAGATCCGCAACGGACCTTGTTTGCTGCGGGATTAACTTCCGGTCAGGTTTTGGCCGATCTGGGCGCGGGAAGTGGATTTTATGTAATTGCTGCGGCGAAAATCGTCGGTCCTCAAGGCACAGTTTATGCGGTAGATATTTTAGAAACTGCGCTGGACCATATTGCAGCAGAGGCTCGTTTAAATGGTTTGCATAATATAAAAACTATTCATTGTGATCTAGAAAATGCCAATTCTTGCACTGCCATTCCGGCTGGAAGTTTGGACTATGTGCTGTTGGGCAATATTGCACATCAGCTAAAAAAACAAGCCGAGATATTTAAAGAAGCTTATCGACTTTTGAAAACTGGGGGCAAATTAATCGTTTTAGAATGGAATGATCAACCAAGTCCGATCGGTCCGTCAGTCCATGAGCGATTAATGCCGAATGCTGTTTCGAAATTTGCCAGTAAGGTTTCGTTCAAGGATGCTGGTCCATTGCCTACAGATATGTATCATTATGGTTTGATGTTTATTAAGTAAGCTAATTTTTTCGTATGAAATTATTATTAGATCCAATTTTTTGGCTTTCGCAACCTCCTTCAACCTTAACTAGAGCTGATATATTTTTAGGATATTTTTTTCTGGCATTGGTCGGCGTATCGATTATCATTTGGATTTGGACAAGATTCATTCGGCATTCTGTCTGGAAAAAATTTATAAAGCAGTTCGAATACCTATATTTAACTATCGGGTTGATCGGACTTTTGTGGTTTGGCATTCGTTATGAAAATACTCCAATTTTTGCCTGCCGATATTGGATGGGAATTATATTATTGATCGCAATAATCTGGAAAATATTTATCTTAAAATATTTAATCTTTAATTTCCCAGCCGAAGTCAAAGATTATAACCACGAACAGATTAAGAATAAATACATTAACTCAAAAAGATGAGCGTGGGTCAGGCCGGGGAGAGTTTGGTGGCGAAGCATTACCAAAATTTAGGTTTTACGTTGCTGGCCCGAAACTATATCTTTCCTGAGGGCAAGCAAATGGGTGAGATTGATCTGATTGTAATTAAGGGCCAAGACTTGGTTTTTGTGGAAGTTAAGACCAGACGCAATGAAAAGTTTGGCACTGGATTGGAAGCTGTCGATATATTTAAACAGCGCAAATTAGTAAAAACCACAAAGTTATTTCTCCGCCAGAATCCGAAGTACCAAGCATTTAATTACCGCATTGACGTGGCCACAGTAGATCTTGACAATCCCGTACAACCTGTTATAATAATTTCGAATGCTATTGAAGATTTAGACTAAAACGAGCCTTAAGCTCGTTTATTTTCTTCTTAGCTTATTAACCTAAAAAAATGAACGAACAATTTGAGCAGGCATTAAATCAGCTGGTAGAGGAAAAAGATATTAATAAAGAAGAACTTCTGAAAATGATTGAAGTGTCTTTAGCTGCGGCTTTCCGGAAAGATTATGGCAAGAAAGATCAGAACATCGTAGTCGAACTCAACCCTGAAACAATGGGGACTAAAGTTTATGATGTAAAAAAAGTTGTAGAAGTAGTGGAAGATCCGGTAAAAGAATTTACATTAGAGCAAGCTCATGAGCATAAAAAATCCGCCAAGCTCGGTGATGAAATTCGAATCGATATCACTCCGAAGACTGGGGCGAAATTTGGCCGGATCGCGGCTCAAACTGCTAAACAGGTAATTGTTCAGAAGATCCGGGAAGCTGAACGCGGTGTCTTATTTACAGATTATAAAACCAAGGAGCGTCAATTGGTTTCCGGAATTATTCAGCGGATTGAAGGTGAGACGGTATTGGTAGATTTAGGGAAAACTACTGGCGTACTTTTTCCATCTGAGCAGATCAAGGGAGAAAAATACAGTATTGGCGCGAGACTAAAAGTTTTGATTCTGCACGTTGAATCTACTGCCAAAGG
>DATJFX010000005.1:0-4318 GCA_035495465.1 Candidatus Methylomirabilota bacterium | reverse complement strand
ATCGACTTCGGGTTTGCTTAAGAGAATTTCTTTTATTTCAGACTCTTTTTTACCGGCTAAAATTTTGGCCAGATTTGTGCTGTCTATTTTATAAGCCACCAGGGTTTCGAAATGCGTGGTTAAAACTCCCTGTCCTGTGGTCAGATCTACGGTTTTATATGTGGCTGTATATTTTCTGTCAGCTCCTTCGACTAAATATTTATCAGTAGACAGAACTTGGTTAATCTTAGATTCGATCAGCATAATCACGTCATTTTCATTAAAAGCCAGACCGGTCACTTTCGCGATCAGGGTCATATCAAAGTTCGCTGCTATATCCCCGACATTTTTATTTGCAGTGTGAGCCAGGACTTCTTTTGTCACGCCCGAATCAATCAATTTATAGGGAGCGTTTTTTTCTTGGCTTAGATCTTCCTGAGCCTGCATGACTATATCCTGGGTTAAAGAAGCCACGGCATCATCTAAATCTTTTTGGGAGACTGACTTTTGCGTGGAATCTATGCCGCCCGCAATTGGCGCGGGATTAATAGCATAAACATTTTGATTGCCTAATGCTTGGTTAATGATTTTAAACTTCGAATTAGCTGGAGCGTTGGAAGCACTTCCACCATCCACCGCAGTTATATCGATAGGCCCGTTGGCCACGCCGCCGGGTTTAATGCCTGGAAAATCTTTTGTGAATTTGTATTTAAAGCCATTCAGGTCCAGTGTAGTCGTCGCTGCTTTCAGGGTCAGGGTAAAACTCGTGTTATTGTAAATCATAACTGAGCCCTGGGCTTTATTGCCGCCCGCTCCAGTGCCAGTGGTGGGAAAATTCTTAGTTTGCGAAACTTCCCGAGTTACCAAAATTCCTGGGACCGTTAGTTTCCCTAAATCCACTTTGGCGCTGTTTTGGTCTACAGTTATCTCCAAATCCCTGACCACCGGTTCAGAACGGGCGAACACGGTTATGGTCGCGCTGGGAAGCCAGATCACACCGCCTATTAAAATGATTAATACCCCGGCTAAAATTCCAGCCCATAATTTAGTTCGTGAACTAAATCTCGGCCGAGAGCTTTGCGGAATATTTGGACTTGCTTTGGGGCTCGGGGAATAGCTTCGCGGTGAAGGATTGGCAGGCTCAAAAACTTTTTGCGTATGCTGAACTACTTTATTTATTACCTGTCTGGGCATTAAAATATCTGAAAATCTGGGCTTCACGTCACTTCGCGCAACTCTAGATATATTCGGCATTTTTACTTCCACATCTGTGGCGAGAATTCCTGCTTTTTTCGCCAAAACTCTGCCAATCTCATCATCAGTTATGACTTGAATTTTCTTGCCCAATACTTCGCCTGTGCGCTTCATGAGTTTCAGAGACTCAGAACTTTTCAGCATCGCAGATCCTTTATCCATTTCGAAAATCACTTCCTTGTCCCGCAAATTTTTTATTTGCTTGACTATGGAGGCGATGTCATCTTTTTTTCCTAGTTTGATAACTTTAGGAGGCATGCATTTAAGAAGTGATACTTGAAAGTTCTACTGCATAAGCATCAGGCTTATTTAAAAATTCTAAACGTTTCGGATCAAACATGCCTTCGGTATACATGGGCTTCGTACCGGTGATTGGAAAATTAGTCATGAACTTATGACTAATCTCCCGCACTTCCGGAATTTCTGAGTAATCTTTATTCGGCACGAATTTATAGGGTTGGTCCTTGTCAGCGACTACATAATAAGCCATGCCTGCCAGCTTAGCTACGGGTTCATAAAGCGGTTTGTAGGAGGTAGAAAGCCAATTGGCCGTTACCAAGGGTTCACGACCTATGTTTATGATGATGTGACCGTAGTTCGGCGGATAAACTATCTTATCCCCGGCCTTCGCTTGAGTTACGAGAACTGTGATGACTTGCTTAAAGTCTGGATCCATTTTCTGAAGGAGAAATAAACCCTCGCCATGCAAAACTTCATAAAGTTCAGGATGAGCGGTATGAGAGCCTGGAATATTGGCGTGATAGTGTCCCAGAGTTTTGTTGAATTCCTGGCCGAGTTTGCCTGGAGGTAAAATAGTAATATCGTATTCTAATTGATTCTTCGCTATCAAATCCGCGTGTTCTGGCAAGGCGATATTGCGGTAAACATAATACACTTCTTCCCGCTCAGGTTTCGTATTCTTATCCATTAAAACCGGCTTCATTTCCGAGAATTTTCGCACAAATGTAGGCTCTCGGTCTTTCAAAGGCTCACTAAATTTTAGGTGATAATCTGGAGTGACTGAGACTGGCAATCCAGAAACTTTTTTGAGATTTATCATGTATTTATTATACGGAATTATTACCAATAAGTCTAACTTTTAATTCTTACCATATGTCATTCCTGCGAAAGCAGGAATCTTTTTCTAGCCTAATATATATGAATATAAATCATCCCAGTTCGGATTATTTTTTTCTATTAATTTAACCTTCCAATCCCGTTTCCACTTTTTCAATCGTTTTTCCTGGATTATTGCGCCTTCTATGTCGTCTGTATGTTCATAGTATACTAGACGATGAACAAAATATTTTTTCGTAAAACCTTCCACTAGGCCATCTTTGTGTTCTTTTACTCTTCTGACAAGGTCATTTGTTACTCCAATATATAATACGCCGTCCTTTTTACTAGCTAAAATATATACGTAATAGTCCCTCATAAAGATCCCGCCTCAAGTGCGGGATGACAAAAAAATTATTCAACAACAGCTTTAATCCGTCGAACCCCTGCTGAGACGGCTTCTTCTTTTTGGATTTTGAATTGACCTATCTCGCCTGTGTGCGTGACGTGCGGTCCCCCGCAAAATTCTTTAGAAAAAACATTCCTCTCTTTATCTTCAATAAAATATATTGAGACGACATCGGGATATTTCGCGCCGAATTCCATTTCCGCACCGATTTTCATGGCTTCCGCAAGAGGCAACTCCCGCCGAACCACGAAAAGATTAGACTTAATTTTTTCATTAACCCAATCCTCTACCTTTTGCTTTTCTTCATCAGTCAATTTATGATCGCAAACAAAATCTAAACGCAATCTGTCTTCAGTAATATTGCTTCCTCGTTGTTTAACTTCTTTGCCAACGATATTTTGCAAAGCGGCAAGTAATAAATGATGAGCTGTGTGCAAACGTACGATTTTATCAGAATGCGAAGCAAGGCCTCCCTTAAACTGCCCGGCGGATGCAGTCCGAGAAAGCTCTTGATGTTTTTTAAATTCCGCTTCGAACTCATCAGGATTTTGGACATTGGCAAATTCTAATGTGAGTTCAAATGGAAATCCATATGTTTGAAACAGATCAAATGCCTCAGCGCCGGTGATTCCTTCTTTCTTTTCCAAAATTTTCAGTCCTTTAGCCAGAGTAGTGCGGAATTTCAATTCTTCTTTTTTCAATTCTTCGCCCTTAAAATTTAAAGTTAATTCCGGGTAATCCGGACTGTAAACTTGTAAAATCACTTCTGCAATCTGCGCGGTAAAATCCTGCTCAATGCCTAGTTTTTGTCCGTAAGTTACTGAGCGGCGGATCAGCCGGCGCAAGATATAACCCCGGTCCTTGTTGGAAGGTATTACCCCATCAGCGATTAAAAAAACAGCGGCCTTCAAATGATCAGCAATTATTCGTTCAGATTTTATGTCTTTAGTATTGGCTAGGGTTTGAACTTTATCGATCACAGTCAGGAGCAAATCTGTTTCGAAAACATTTTGCTTTTTTTGTATTTGCACTAACAATCTTTCCAAGCCCATGCCAGTATCTATTCCTTTGGTAGCGAGCGGCTCGTATTTACCTTCTTTGGTTTTAAAATATTCGTTAAATACGATATTCCAAATTTCTACCCCGTTGATATAGATTTCAGTAGTAGGACCACATGGTCCTTCTTCACCCGTAGGACCCCAAAAATTATCTTCTCGATTATGGTTTTTAATCTTTAAGGTTGGATTCAATTCTTGCCAGATCTGCCTGGATTCTTCATCTGCCGGTATTTCTGTGTCCCCCGCAAAGACTGACACATAATCAATTTTTAAGCCCAGTTCTTTTGTTATGAATTCATGCGCATACGCTATGGCCTCTTTTTTCCAATACCCGCCAAAAGAAAAATTACCCAACATTTCAAAAAAAGTTAGATGCGACTCATCCCCCACTTCATCGATGTCCGAAGTGCGGATGCATTTCTGTATGGAAACTGCATTTTGGCCCCCCAGATCCTTTAAAGGATCTGCCAAACCCACATAATAAGGTTTGAACTGCTGCATGCCTGCGGTAGTAAATAAAACCGTTGGGTCATTGGCTGGAACCAATGATGCCGAAGGGATA
>DATJFX010000004.1:0-3073 GCA_035495465.1 Candidatus Methylomirabilota bacterium | reverse complement strand
TCTTCAGCTGGAAATATAATTATAGACGGTCTGAAGGTTCCGATTTTTGCTGAGAAAGACCCAGCCAGTCTGCCATGGCGCGATCTGAGCGTGGACGTAGTATTAGAGTCTACGGGCAGATTTATCACAACCGATGCCGCCTCAGCCCATATTAAAGCTGGTGCAAAGAAGGTAATCATCTCAGCTCCAGCCAAAGATGAAGGGATAACTCCGACATTTATTATCGGTGTAAATCATGATGAATATAAAGGCCAGCAGGTGATTTCCAACGCATCATGCACCACGAACTGCATCACGCCGGTAATCGCAGTGCTACAAGCAAAATTTGGCATCCAGAAGCTTATGATGTCTACCATCCACTCGTACACCGCAGAGCAGAATTTGGTGGATGGTCCGCCTCCAGGAGGTAAATCCAATGACATGAGAAGAGCCAGAGCTGCGGCTGTAAATATTATCCCTACCAGCACGGGCGCGACAATTGCCACGACAGAAGCCATCCCAGCACTTAAAGGAGTTTTAGCTGGCATGGCATTTCGAGTGCCTACGCCGGTCGGATCATTGTCGGATTTTACCGTAATGCTGAAAAAGAAAACCACAGTGGAAGAAGTAAATAATGCATTTAAAGAATATGCCTCTCATCCGAACTGGGCGCATGTTTTAGAAGTAACGACTGATCCAATTGTCTCTTCAGATATCGTGGGCAATCCGCATTCGGCTATAGTGGATCTGTCTCTGACCCAAGTCGTGGATGGGGATATGGTGAAAGTAATTGCCTGGTATGATAATGAATTTGGTTACTCCAACAGATTTGTGGAACAAGCGATAGAAGTGGGTAAGCATGAGTAATATTTATGGATTTCAACTTACCACAACCACCTCCACCTAAGACCAATTGGTTTTCCAGCCATCATTTTTTGGCATATATCTTTGTTATATCTGCAATCGGCGCGATTGTCAGTGTTTTATATTATCGCCAAGTAGCAAATCAATATATTGATACGACCCCAATCACGCACAAAGACGCAACAGCTAATTGGAAAACTTATACAAATGATAAGTATGGGTTCAGTTTTAAATATCCAATGACCTTAAGGATAACAAAACAAGATAGCGCCGAAATTGATTTTAAAAAAGATGTTTCCACTGGAATGGCTGTTCAAATTTTGAATAATCCTAATCAATTAGTAATAAATGATTGGCTTAATCAAAATTCAGATTATTATTCTAAATCAGAAGCTATACAGGCCAATTTAGAAGCAGAAGTTGGGTTTCAGTATAAGGACAAAGAAATAAAAATTGCGGGTCTGGATGGGCTAGAGCAAGAATTAGATGGCGAAGGGGCAACGATTTATAACGATTTTTTCGTAAAGGATAAAAATATTTATATTGTTTCATTAGCTTCGGACGCGCATTTTTATAATCAGGATCAGCTCTTAAAGGACTATTCCCAAATCCTTTCCACTTTCAAGTTTACGGATTCCACATCAGCGACGCAGACTGGTACTTTGAAGGGCCATGTGACGATCGGTCCCTTCTGTCCGGTAGAGCAGGCTGATAATCCTTGTCCAGGACCAAGTGATGCATATACGAGCCGAGAAATTATCGTTTACGCACAGGATAAGAAAACAGAAGTAATAAAAAATTTCCTGGATGCCAATGGTAATTATTCCTTTAATATTCCAGCCGGAACGTATTGGGTATTAATAACTCCTGGAGGGATGCAGGATGAACCCTTGCATGAAATTACAATTACTGCCAATCAGACCACAACTTTGGATTTCAATTTAGATACCGGGATTAGATAAGACAACCCCGCGACAATATATTCAAAGGCGGGGCAGAGAGATAGTGAAAAAATGATCAAATCTATCACATCCTTAAAAGTTTCTGGGAAGCGAGTTTTGGTTCGCGCTGGGTTTGATGTGCCTTTGGAAAAAAATATTCATACTGAAGAATGGCAAGTCGCAGATGACACGCGCCTTCGCGATGGCCTGCCAACTCTGAAATATTTGATCGAAAGTAAAGCTAAAATCGTGATTCTATCCAAACTCGGCCGGCCGGGGGGTATTTGGGATGAAAATTTAAGCTCATGGCCAGCCGCACAAAAGCTTGGCGAACTTTTAAAATATAAAACGGTAAAAATTACTAAAACCTTGCCCGATTACGCTGTCAGTCACATTTATTTTTTAACTTCCGATATTACGAAAAAAGATTATTCAGCTCTGAGTAAAAAAATTCCGGCTGGCAGCATTTTATATTTAGAAAATTTATTTTTTTATGCAGGCGAAGAAGCAGAGGATCCTGATTTTGTAAAAGTTTTGAAAAAATACGGTGATATTTATGTAGACGATGCTTTTTCCTCGGCCCATCACGCCGCCGCGTCCAATGTTCAGTTGGCAGAAGCCATGCCTGCATACGCGGGCGTAACTTTTTTAAAAGAAATTTCAGCACTGAGTAAGATTTTTAATCCCACGCAACCCATGGTTGTGCTATTGGGCGGGGCGAAAGTGGATGACAAAGTGGAAACTATTGAAAACCTGGCGAAAAATACCAATAAACTTTTAGTCGGCGGAGCTATTGCCACGACTTTCTTAAAAGCTCAAGGCTATGACGTCGGTAAGTCCAAAGTCAGCGATCCGAGGATTGCTAAAGCACTACTTAGAAATTACAAGACCAAAATTGTCCTACCGGTGGATGTCGTGGTTTCTGACAGCCCGACTGGCCGAGCGAAAAAAGTCAGCATAGATAAAATCGGGCCAAATGAAATGTGTTTGGATATAGGTCCGGAAACTATCAGGAAATTTTCCGAAGTGATAAAGACGGCTAAAACTTTGGTTTGGAACGGCCCCATGGGCAAATTTGAAAATAAACAATTCGCTTTTGGCAGTTTAAGTTTAGCTCGGATTTTTGCAGCTCGCTGTAAAGGATTTGCTTATGGAGTGGTAGGCGGTGGCGAAACTATCGAAGTTTTAGACCAAGCTTTGGTTTCTGAATTTGTGGACCATGTATCCACGGGCGGCGGCGCTATGCTTGAATTTTTAGCCGGCAAAAAATTACCAGCCATTAAAGCTTT
>DATJFX010000003.1:0-9101 GCA_035495465.1 Candidatus Methylomirabilota bacterium | reverse complement strand
CCAATTCCTGCCCAAGCTATGGCTGCAGCATCAGCTGCATCATCTGGCTTGGGTATTTTTTTTAAGTTCAGAAGTTTAACCACCATGCTCTGGACTTGTTTTTTGTCCGCTTTGCCGTAGCCTGTCGCTGCAATCTTTACCTGAAGCGGCGTAATTTCAATTATTTTAATTTTCTCAGCCGCAATTGTACTAAGTATTACTCCCCTGGCTTGAGCTACAGTCATGGCAGTTTTAATATTTGTTGCGAAAAATAAAGATTCGATGCAAACTGCGTCCGGCTGGAATTTTTGAATTAAACTTTTCAAATCTTTCTGAATTTCCAATAACCGCTGCGCTTCCATTTCGCCAGGACGAGTGCTGATCACGCCGCAAACCAAAAGTTGAATCTGATTTTTATTCTGTTCCACGACTGCATAGCCCGTCCTACCAATTCCTGGATCAATTCCTAAAATTTTCATAAATTTGCATTATTATGGACCGCCACCACATCATCGTCTTCGTTTAAAGCATCAATTAAAGTTTGTACTTTAGTCTGATCAGCTTCAGATAATTCTACTGACTGCTGCGGTTTCATAATATTTTCGCTGGATAAAATTTTTATGCCTTTACTTTCGATAAACTTTTTAGTTTTTTCTAAATCTGCAGGTTTAGTATAGATTTCCAAGCCTTCGGGAGTTTCTTTCACATCTTCCACGCCTTGATCAATTAGCTCTAATGCTAAATCCTCAGTCCCTTGTTGTTTTTCTACTAAGATCTGGCCTTTGGATTCAAACATCCAAGCCACTGTTCCTTCCCCACCTAGTTTGCCGCCGTGCCTTTCAAAAATTTGCCGTACTGCCTGCAGAGTCCGGTTCGAATTATCAGTGATCGCTTCCACAATAAAAGCGCTTCCGGCAGGGCCATAGCCTTCGTAAGTCACAGCTTTAATCGCTTCTTTGCCTTCCCCTGTCCCTCTTTTTATTGCCCGATCAATATTATCTTTCGGCATGCCAACTTCTTTAGCTTTTTCTAAGGCTTGCCTGAGTTGAAAGTTAAAAGTCGGATCTCCGCCACCACCAGTTTGAACTGCGACTGTGATATTTTTTGCCAATTTCGTAAAAGCCTTACCTTTTTTCGCATCGGTAACGGCCTTAGCTCTTTTAATTGTCGCCCATTTACTATGTCCAGACATAAAAGTATTATAACAAAAAACCACCTCGCTGAGGTGGCTAGTCTTTTTTATTTAAATCTTTAAACGATACCAGAACTGTGAACTCGCCTTTGGTATTTTCTTTACCTAGCTTCCCTAAAATTTCTTTAGGATTACCTCGTAGGAATTCTTCGAAGACTTTCGTAATTTCTCTCGCTACTACTACATGGCAGTCTGGAAAATGTTTGTCGATAAATTCTAATGACTTAATAATCCGAAATGGTGACTCATAAAAAATCACAGTACTTTCTGTGTCCTGGCCTAAAGATACCATTTTGATTAGCTTGTTTTCTGTTCTCGGGGCAAAGCCAGTAAAGATATATCGATCAGTGGGCAGTCCTGAGGCAGACAGGGCGGCTACTTCCGCTGCTGGGCCTGGGATGGGGACAACCTTAACCCCTGCTTCCACACAGGCGCGAATTAAGCGAAATCCCGGGTCAGAGATGCCAGGAGTTCCTGCGTCAGTAATTAAACTTCCAGTACCGGTTTTTAGAAGTTCTATAAGCTTAGGCAAAGCTCTTTGTTCATTGTGTTCCGCAAATTGATGAAAGGGTTTTTTGATTTCGAAGTGTTGCAAAAGCTTGCCACTATTAAGTGGATTTTCGGCAATAACGAAATCACTCTGCTTAAGCATTTCTAAGGCTCGCAGAGTGATATCTTTTAAATTTCCAATTGGTGTTGCGATAACGTAAAGCATTAGATGATGGTAGTCGTTGCCACTTTATCTTTATCCTCCAAAGTCATGACTCGCACGCCTTGGGTAGCGCGGCCTAAGGTTGAGATCTTGCCCAAGGGCGTCCTCAGAGTTTGGCCAGCTTGGGAAATAACGATCAAGTCGTGTTCTTGAGTTTTATCAATCACGTGAAGGGAAACAATTCGGCCAGTTTTTGGCGTAGTCTTTAGAGTTTTTATACCAGAGCCGCCCCTATGCTGAATTTTGTAGAATTTCAAATCCGTCTTTTTACCCAAACCATTTTCAGTGACGATCAAAAGCTGTAAATTATCCAGATTATCTTTGTTCGATACCAAATCCATACTCATGATCAGATCATCTTTTTTCAATCGCATGCCTTTCACGCCGGCGGCGGTGCGGCCCATAGGTCTGACATCCTTTTCCTTAAAACGAATAGCTTGACCACCAGAAGTGGACAGGATCACGTCATCATTTCCTGTGGAATATTTGACCCATCTGAGTTCATCGCCGGTTTTAATCTTAATAGCAATTAGTCCAGATCGTCTAACTTTATCAAATTCTTCAATTGGAGTTTTCTTAATCAAACCTTTTTTCGTAGCCAAGACTAAGAACTTAGCTGGAGTCTTTTTCGAGATAGTGAGAATTGAAGAAACCATTTCATCTGCCGGCAGTTCCAGGAAGTTCACTAATGCTTGACCCCGCGCAGTGCGGGAAGCTTCCGGTAGTTCATAAACTTTTGTCGCAAAGACGCGGCCTTTGGTGGTGAAGAATAAAATATCATCATGAGTATTAGTGGTTTGCAGCCATTCCACCACGTCTTCTTCTTTCGTGGTCATGCCGATCACCCCTTTGCCGCCCCGGCCTTGAGTTTTATAGGTATCTGGAGCTAACCGCTTCACGTAGCCAGATTTGGTAATGATCACCATGGCTTGCTGTTCAGGTATCAAGTCCTCTACCTTAAATTCGCCAATTGGGGTTTTAACTAAAGTCGTGCGGCGTTCATTGCCGTACTTCTCCTTCAGTTCCGTTAATTCAGTTTTGATCACACCTTTAATCTTTTTTGGACTGCCTAAAAGATCTTCCAGTTCGGCAATCAGCTTTCGTTTTTCCTTTAATTCATCGTCAATTTTTTTGCGTTCCAGTCCGGCCAAGGCGCGAAGTTGCATTTGCAAGATCGCCGTAGCTTGCAGGGCAGATAATTTGAACTTACTCATTAAAGCGGCATGAGCTTCTTCAGTAGTATTGGATTTGCGGATCGTGGTGATAACCGCATCGATATGATCCAAAGCTTTTTTCAAACCTTCTAAGATGTGTTCGCGCTCTTTGGCCTTCTTTAGATCAAATGTAGTGCGGCGAGTGATAATTTCTACACGATGTTTGATGTAATATTCTAAAATATTTTTCAAATTCAAAACCTGCGGTTCAATCCCATCCACCAATGCCAGCATGTTCACGTGGAAAGTTTCCTGGAGGGAGGAATATTTGAACAATTGGTTTAAAATTTTGTTTGGTGAACCTTCTCGTTTCAGTTCAATGACGATTCGTACGCCGTCTTTGTCCGATTCGTCTCGGATATCTTTGATCCCTTCGATTTTTTTGTCCTTCACAAGTTCCGCAAACTGTTCCAGTAAAGTCGCTTTGTTTACGCGATATGGAATTTCATTGATTATGATTTTGTGCTGTCCTTTTTCTTCTATAATTTCTGTTCGGCCGCGCATAACGATCGGCCCTTTGCCGGTCGCATAGGTTTGTTTGATCGTATTCCAGTCATAGATATAACCTCCCGTTGGAAAGTCAGGTCCTTTTACAAATTCCATCAAATCCTCAGTGGTAGCAGAAGGTTCGTCAATCAGCTTTATAGTGGCATCTACGACCTCGCCTAAGTTATGGGGCGGGATGTCCGTAGCCATTCCCACAGCAATACCTAAAGTTCCATTGAGTAAAAGGTTCGGAGCTTTGGCGGGCAAAACGCGCGGCTCTTTTCTGGTGGCATCATAGTTATCCATCCAATCCACAGTTTCTTTGTCCAGATCTGCCAGAATTTCTTCGGATAAAGCCATCATGCGGGCCTCGGTATAACGCATAGCAGCTGGGGCATCGCCATCCATAGAGCCGAAGTTCCCCTGGCCATCAATTAACGGGTATCGCATGGCAAAATCCTGGGCCATGCGGACCATGGAATCATAAACCGCGATGTCCCCGTGCGGGTGGTATTTACCTAAAACTTCTCCCACCACAGTTGCGGATTTGCGGAATTTTACATTTGAGCGAAGACCCAGTTCCGCCATAGCATACAGAATCCTTCGATGCACAGGTTTGAGCCCATCTCGAACATCCGGCAAAGCCCGAGCCACGATTACGCTCATGGCGTAGTCTAAGTATGACTCTTCCATTTCCCGTTCGATCGAACGAGCATCCACGCGGCCAATATTATTAGGTTCAAGCTCTTGAGACTTGGGCATAGTTAGTGTCTTAGGTTACTGGTTTTTTCTAATTCTTTAAAATCTAGATTCAAAGTTTGCTTCAAAGGTTTGTCGCTAGATCGTTCGAAAGTCATTTGGTCAAAAGTTAATTGGCCACTGTCCCCGGACAGGGCTGGAAAAACTAAAATTCCGAAATTTTGGGTGAAAGACAGAATTTTTTGGGCAAATGGTTTTCCTTGGCGATCATTTATTTGGCTGGGATGAAAAGTTTGGTCATTTACTATTAAAGTAATATCTGAAGCTTTAGAAAAATTTAAAATATCATCAGTTGTATTATTCAAATTAAAATAAACATTGAAATTATTCCCTGCAGTTTCCACTCGTTCGATACTAATCAGGTTTTGGATATTCTGAGAGTTGCTGGTATTTTGCGCGGTTCCCGGCGTGATCAGGTTTTGGCCGTTTAAGCTGGAAATCGTGGACTTTAAGCCCACTGCCCAAATCACGATTAGAAGTACTGCAGCCACAACTACCGTAGTCCATAAAATTTTGACCCGAGTTTCGTAAGGTTTATTCTGAAGATTTTTAACCAGATCTTTCGGTTCCATTATCGTTGAGGAGTCAAAACTACTAAAGATGTTTGCTCACCTATTAATTCTTTTTTCTTTAAAGTTAATTTTTCCATTTCTTCGTACTTGCCGCCCATTTCCTGGAGGAACTTATCGAGTTTATCTAAAGGTAATTCCAAACCTGCGGTTTTATAGCTATGAGGAACCACGAAAAAGGGTTCTAATTGGTTGGCGAGTTTAGCGCTGTTTTCAAAGTCTAAAATTTGTTTGCCACCAACTGGAATTAAGACAACATCTGACCCTTCCAGGGCGGCTTTTTGTTCGTCAGTTAACTGGTTTTGTTTGATTGGACCGATAAAAGCAATCCGTACCCCTTCCACTTCAATGCTATAAATTGTGATTGGTCCTAATTCTTTATTTTCTGCAGCGGAACCTATGATAAAAGCACCTTTAATGTCATATTCTCCAGGGCCTGTCACTAGGAAAGGTTGGCCTTGGATAGAAGAAAAATTATTACACCATTCAAGTTTTGGGCTAGAAGAAATAACGACATCCGCCGCCCCGCGCACAGCAGTCAGACCTGTGGATTTACCAAAGGGGTCTGTAATGATAGTAATATCCTTGCCCGTGATTTTAAAACTTGAGAGCCCAAACCAAGAAATAGTCATAAAGATTAGTCAAAATAAAAACAGGTATTTTCTGCCCTCTTATTCTAACAAATTTTAACCCTTTCCGCTAGCCTCCAAGGGCTTGATTTAAGCCTTGATTTTGTGTATAATCCTAGGGCTTGAAAGGGATTTCGGCTGTCATAGTATGAATAGCCCAATCCAATTAATCAAATGAGCAATACAGCAACTACAGACGTCAAAACCATGCAGGAACTTCTGGCCCAAGAAGGGGTCGATATTAAAGTTCCGAAAGTTGGTGACGTTTTAGAAGCCACTGTTTTATCAGTAGGCAAAAATGAAGTCTATGTCGATATCGAAGGCATAGGATTAGGAGTGGTCCGAGGTCGCGAACTTTTCGATGATGCAGTCCGAGTCTCGACTTTAAAAGTCGGCGACAAGGTCATGGCGCAAGTCTTAGAGCCAGAAAACAAAGACGGCAATTTAGAGCTATCTTTCCGAGCTGCTGGCCAGGAACGCGTTTGGCAGACTTTGGCCGACCGCATGAAAGCCCGAGAAGTGATCAAATCGAAAATCATGGAAGCGAACAAAGGCGGACTCATGGTTGAGGTCAATGGCGTAATGGGTTTTTTGCCAGTTTCCCAACTATCTTCTGAGCACTATCCTCGAGTCGAAGAAGGAGATAAGACCAAGATTTTAGAAGTTTTGAAAAGCTATGTCGGTAAAATCTTTGATGTCCAAATTATTACCGCTGACCCTCAGGATGAAAAATTGATTGTTTCAGAAAAAGCTGTGGGCGAAGAAGCTATGCGCGCGAAGATCGGCCAATTGCCAATTGGCACAGTTGTGGAAGGCGAAGTTTCTGGAATTGTTGATTTCGGAATTTTCTTAAAATTCGGTACTGGCTTAGAAGGCTTGGTTCACATCTCTGAACTATCCTGGAACCGCATTGAACACCCGAAAGATCTTTATAAAGTTGGTCAGAAAGTCCAGGCTCAGGTCATCTCCATTGATCGGGATCGGATTTCCCTTTCCATCAAGCGCTTACAGCCTGATCCTTGGCTGGAATCGATTAAGAAATACCAAGTCGGCCAAATAGTAAAAGGCAAAGTCACAAAACTTATGTCTTTCGGCGCTTTCGTAGAACTTGATCCTGAAATTTACGGCCTAGTTCATTCCGTGGAATTATCCAGCGAAGAAGTGAAAGATCCTTCCGAAGTTGTAAAGGTTGGCGATGAGAAAGAGTTCAAAATCATTTCTATCGAACCCCAAGAACATCGTTTAGGCTTATCCTTAAGAGCAGTCACATCCCCTGCCCAAACTCCCCCACCTACTGAAACTGAATCCAAATAATTTCCAAATTTAAAACCCCTCAAGTGAGGGGTTTTATTATAAGTTATTTTCTATGTTGGCTAGATCATCGTAAACTGTTTGGGCGTTATTATACCAATGCTCAGCTGCGGGTTTTTTATACAGTCCATTCATTTGGTCAAATCCCATTTCCGAATACTTTACCGGGCCTCGAGGGTTTTGGTTTAGGAAGTGATTCATTTTGACCACGGCCTGCCCTAGGTTATCTCCCATATCCCAAAGCGACGATCCCCCCACGCCCCAACAATTCGACAAACTTACGGGATAATTGCGACAGAGGCTGGACTCGGCATTAGCTAAGGCTACAATTTGTTTCCAGTTTCTCAGAGTAATTAAGGTAGAAGTATATTCAGCAAGGGGCGAATGCTGGTCTTCTAAGTAAGCCTGCACTTCTAAAATCAATTTTTGCTCTTTTTGGACTTGCTGTTGGAGTTGTTGTTTGTAATATCTATCTGTCGCATCTTGGCTGATCTGAATCAAATAATCTTGATAGGTATTTCCGCCTGTATCAAACACTAAGACCGGATGATAGTCCGGGGTAACTAAAAATGCAGCATAGGTTTCATGCGGCATTAAAGTAGTAGTTAAGCTGAATAGAAAAATCAACAGGAAGATTTTATGCTTCCAGCCGAGTGAGGAAAAATTAGCTTTGATATGGATAAATTTGGCGATTCGGACTATGTCCATGTTTGTGTCAGGTCGTCTTTCTTTCCTACAAACCATACTAAATTTTAAAGCCGGAGTCAAATATTTAAGCCTTTAAAAAAATCTGAAAAAAGATTATAATAATTGAGTTCTAAAGATTGACGTGGCGTCATGGCCGAGCGGTTAGGCAGAGGTCTGCAAAACCTTTTACACCGGTTCAACTCCGGTTGACGCCTCCACTAGCCTAGGTGGCGGAACTGGCATACGCATGGGACTTAAAATCCCAGGCCCGCAAGGGATTGAGGGTTCAACTCCCTCCCTAGGCACCAAATGGAAATTTTAAAGCCCCTACTTTCGTAGGGGCTTATTATTTAATTTACTAATGGTAATTGATCAAGCTGGACTAACACTTGGTTAACAGCTCTTACCCATGACGGGCTTGGATTACCAACATATTTTCGGACAATTTTTTCTGGAGTATCAGCGCCTTTCGCAATATACATTTCTCCTAAGAAACGGTTAACGTCTGAAAATCCTTCGACGAATGAACTATATCGTCTTAAATTCCAGGCACCACCGACTCCCCAACAGTTATGGTATAACTGATGCTTACACATTGTAGATTCACCATTGGAAATGGCAAGTACCAATTTCCAATTTTCGTGTTTCAAAATGTCTTCAGCATAAGGAGCTAAAGGAGAACCCTTTTGGGTTAAGTAATTTTGCAATATTGCGATATTTGGATCAACTTCCGGCTCTGCAGGAACAGCTTCCTGTTTATCTGATTTACCAGTTAAATATTCGTGAATGTTTTTTATTTCAAAACTAATTGTGCTTTTGTTTTCAGTTTGGGCTTGTACCGAGTTCGTTATAAACAGGTTCGGTACGATTGCGAGTATCAACAGAGTAACTGTTACTCGCACACTCAACTGAAAGCGGCTAGTCATGAAATATTCCTTGCTCGTAAATCTCTCCAGAACTTTTGCCGCCAACCGAGGTTGTAATTCGGGAAGCTGACATTTAAGTCAGGCTAAGGAAGAGTGATTTGCGGGTAGGGTTTGACCTTTATTAATGTGCTTAAATTGCGCGGTAACATAGGGGTTTAGGCTATGTTGCCTACCCGGTCCCGCATAAAGCGGGAGCCGGTACGCAACTGTATAGGATAGCATAAAACAGCCCCTTTGTCAATACTTAAGCCTTCAGCTATACTTTGGGCATGCTCGATTCTTCCGACCCTATTTTTGAAAAATGGCAAAAAGAACAGGCCTATTTAGAAGCTCAAAAACAACTCCATCCCGAGTTGTTTGTTAAGTCTGAGGCTTTGGGCACCCAAGAACAGTTGGCGCGGGTTGGAATTGTTCTTCCTTTCCAAGCACTGGCCTTGGGATATATCAAATATTATCCTTTTGATTTTATCGTTGAAGAAAGACAATCTAATGGTCAGGTAATCACTGTGGATGGTAAGGAGTATGAGGAAAATTCCCAAGCGTCTGGTTCTTTTTTTCATGCTGATTTAGTAAAAGTGGGCATTTCGACAATTGACGCTATAAAAGAATTAAGTCGAAAACTTGGTATAAAAGAAAC
>DATJFX010000002.1:0-3576 GCA_035495465.1 Candidatus Methylomirabilota bacterium | reverse complement strand
AAATAACAATACAGCGGAAAAATCAAAAATCTTCTTAATTATTGACGCCGTGGCCCCGGTTTTGGGCGCGTTATCGACCTTACTATTTACCGTTCCTTCGCATTTTCTCCTTTGGTATCTGGGATTTTTCGCAGGTTTCTTGCTATATATCGGGGTAAGCGATATTTTACCTGAGGCGCATAGTAAACACAGTTCATCCAAATTAATTCTTTTAACGATTTTAGGGACGTGTCTGATATTTGTGATTACGCGGTTTACATAAAATCCCGAATTAATAAAAACGCTCCAGAATCCCTGAAAGGACTGGAGCGTTTTTAAATTTTATATTAAGCTGTTCGGCGCATCATTTTTACGAGCCAGAGGAGAACCACTGCTCCCAAGAGAGCCACCAAGAAACTGTACAAGTTAAATCCATTCACTCCAGAATGGCCAAAGAAGACCATAATAAATCCGCCGATCAAAGCGCCTAAAATACCCACGCCAATATTAGCGAGAGCGCCCATCTGCGCATTGGTACCCATAATCATAGAGGCGATCCAACCAACTAATGCCCCGAAGATTATCCATAAAATTATCCCCATAATATCTCCTTTCTTTAATTATTAATTAATTATTTTTTTCTTGGAACTTTCGCACCTCTTTTACGTGCTTCCGAAAGGCCGATGGCGATAGCTTGTTTGCGGCTTTTAACTTTTTTACCGCTGCGGCCGCTTTTTAACTTACCGCGCTTCATCTCATGCATAGCTCTTTCTACTTTTTTTTGAGCCCCTTTGCCGTATTTGGGCATATTCAACCACCTCCTTTCTCTATATTTAACGCAAGCTAATATTTTTTGTTACTTTGTTGACAAATAGTTTTCCTGATTTTACAATAATTATGGTTATTAACCATAATCCAATGTTGGGACACTAATACCAAACAGCATGTAGTCCTCCGGGATTACAGCAAAAAAGGCGGCCGCAAGGTCGTTTTTTTAATTTATTAAAATTTATAAAATGTTAGAAAGTATTAATGAACCAATTGAAGTGATGGCTTTATTTAAGCTCAAGCATACTATGCCAAATAGGTTTTGGTGGCAGGGAAAAGAAATTGTCATCCAAAAGATTAATTTAGCTTATAGTAAGCGGGAAGGACGAAATAAATTTTATTTTTTTGCGGTTACAGATGGCGCAAACTATTTTAAATTACAATTAAATGCCGAAAGTTTAACTTGGACATTGCTGGAAACCTATGTGGAATGATAAATTGCCCAGAATCATGTTGGTGGATATGAATTCGTTTTTTGCTTCGGTCGAACAGCAAGCCAATCCTAGATTGCGAGGCAGGCCCTTAGGCGTATCTCCTTCATCGCACGAACGAAGCTGTTTGATCGGCACCTCGAAAGAGGCCAAGGCCTTAGGAATTACCAATGGCACGCCACTTTATAAAGCCCGGCGGATTTGTCCGGACATTATAGTAGTAGAGTCTGAACCTGAAAAATACCGGGAAGTGAACCGACAAATCAATCGAATTTTTCGGGATTATACATCCTCGGTAGAATCTTACAGCGTGGATGAATCATTTTTAGATTTTCGAGATTCGAAGCTGAATCCTTTGGCCATTGGCTCTCAAATCAAACTTCGGATTCGGGAAGAAGTGGGGGAATGGCTGACTTGTTCAGTTGGGATTGCGCCAAATAAATTTATGGCGAAACTAGCCGCAGATCTGCAAAAGCCAGATGGACTGACAGTTATCTGGAGGGAAAATTTGCCGGAAATTTATAAAGATAAAAAATTTCCCGATCTATGGGGAATTAATCGCGGCTGGACGAAAAGACTGGAAAAATTAGGATTAACCAATCCGCTTCAGCTTTTAAATTATCCGGTGGCAAATTTGATCGCTGCCTTTGGCAAGCCGGGTTTTTATATTTGGCAAAGAGTCAATGGACTAGAAAGCGCAGAAATTGAAACCCACGAATCTATGCCTAAATCTTTTGGACATTCGTGGGTTTTGAATTTTCGAACTACCGATAAAGAACGGTTAAAAATAGTAATCTTGCGTTTAGCGGAAAAAGCCGCCCGACGCATGCGTCAAGACGGCTTTATCGCTTTTGGGATTTATTTGTCTATAAATTTAGCGGATGGCACCGGTTATCATCGATCAAAACATTTGAAGCACTCTGTTAATTCCGGCTGGGACTTATATCAAGAAGCTTTGAAAATTTGGCAGAATTGGAATTTTTCCGAAAAAGTTATGCATATAGCTGTGGGTTTTACGAGCCTGAAATTTAAAACCAATCAGTTAAGTTTGTTTCCAGAAAAATTTGCCCAGTTAATGCCCACTCTGGACCGAATCAATGACCGCTATGGCGAGTTCACCATTCGGGCCGGATTACTGGGGAATACCCAAGACTATGCGCCAGATGCGATTGCGTTTGGTCGCTAGTTAGTAAGGATTAGTTCCCGGGGCTGCATAAAACCACTGGACATTATCGCCGTTATGGAGAATGTAATTGTCAGCACTGGTATCAGGCACGCTACCATTTACAGCATATTGCCAGCCAGAACTGCCGCTGGCGCGGTGGCCATCAATAGAGGATACGTAAGACCCCAGAGACGTAAGGCTTACGCTTAAAGGAAAATCTCCATTCGAGCTGGCCTTTCGAAGAGCGCTTAAAGCAGTGATTGTTTGGGACGAATTATAAGTTAAAGTGGCAGAATAAATATTCGTGGAGTGATAAGAGATTGTAATGTAGATGCGTTGTTGGGAGCTTTGGGAAGTATTTTGATTAGTGCTGTTAGTCGAACCTGTGGTATTAATTGTTGTGCCGCTATTGCCGGCATTTTGGCAACCACTTTCATACGTTTTTACAAAATACATTTGTCCGTTGATTTCTACAATCTTGCCACCCTCAGGTGGAAAAGCAAAGTTTGTATTGAAGACCGGAACTAAACATGGATCGCCAACTATACTATTGCTTTGGGTGGACGAAGTGACAGTATTGATTGCGCTGGAGTTTAAGAGAGATGTAGATCTGGAAGTAACAAAAGTTCCATTTGCACCAGCATTACTACAGCCGGATATATAGGTTTTTACAAAATACAATTGATTATTGATTTTTACGATCTTGCCGCCTTCAGGAGGAAACACAAAATTTGTGTTATAGACCGGTACTAAACAATTATCAATTTCAAACAAAGAAGAAAGAGAAGTTGCAGATCCTGAATTGGATGATGAATTTCCTGTATTATTGCCACTGGTGGAAATCACCGTACCATTCGCTCCGGCATTGGCGCACCCTGGTTGGTAAGTTTTTACAAAATACAAATGATCATCAATTTTTACGATCTTGCCGCCTTCCGGGGGAAACGCAAAGTCCGTGTGGTAAATCGGAACCAAACATGGATCGCCAAGCAGAAAATTGGAAATGCTCGGAAGATTAGTCGAACCCCGTGCTACCGCGATGTCAGAATCAGTCAGAGAATTATCAGTTTGTCTGCTGAAAGTCTCAGAGGTGGAGGTATCAGCAGATGTGGTTTGTGTATCCTGAACCCCAGTACTCACCACCCGGATAGGCAATCCATGTCCAGATAGTGC
>DATJFX010000001.1:0-5403 GCA_035495465.1 Candidatus Methylomirabilota bacterium | reverse complement strand
GAGGTAAGGTTTTTATGAATATTAAGGGTGTATTTTTCGTAAAATCAAATCCTTCAAATCCATGAAATCCATAAAGCCTCAATTTAAATTTATCCGTTTTGAGTCTGTTATGACTGTGGTTTTTATTTTGGTGGTTTTGTTAGAAATGTATATACTTTATACGAAAGTTTATGCTCAGCTGAATCCGGAAGCCAATGCGATTCAGACTGAAAATATCGTGCGATTGGATATATCTTCATATAACCAAACCATTGATCTTTTAGATAATTTGAAATCTTTCGTAGCAAAGCCAGTTAACCTGAATAATTCCACGCCTTTTTG
This sequence comes from Candidatus Methylomirabilota bacterium, assembly GCA_035495465.1. GTDB lineage: Bacteria > Patescibacteriota > Doudnabacteria > UBA920 > O2-02-FULL-48-8 > DATJFX01. The sequence goes on along the minus strand of DATJFX010000001.1, from coordinate 5,082 downwards.
ATCTAAATTATCGTTGAAAGAAAAAGCCCGACCATAGTCGGGCTTTTTCTTTGGTGGAGTGGCTGGGACTCTCAGCCGTCGCTGATGCTCCTCCTCCGGGGCAGCGCCAAACACTTGCGTGTTTGTCGACGCTCGACTGCGGCTGAGGCCTTATCTCGCTTCTGCCCGTTCTCGTCCCAGCCATCAAAGAAAAAACACCATCTTACGATGATGCGCTTTCTTTGGTGGAGTGGCTGGGACTCGAACCCAGAACCAATTGCTTAAGAGGCAACTGCTCTACCAGTTGAGCTACCACTCCTTCGTCGTAGTCCGTCGACATTTCGCGATTTTGCCGATTCCACATATATATTCGACAAAATACGCTACGGTCGACGGGCTACTCCTCTCAATTCAAAATGCCAAAATATACCTAAAGTTGCATTTTGAATTGTAGAAGGTAAAGCTAGTGTATTCTACTCTTTTTCGTTAGATTTTTCAAGGATAAAAAAAGACTCAAGTGGGACTTGAGTCAGGGGGTGGCCGGGCGCCGGGCGCGCTTGAACATGTCGACCTTTTCCAGAATTGAGAGCGAACCGGAACCTCGAGAGGGTACAGGTTCCATCAGATTGAATGGAACATTGGCGATGACTTCGCCTGTATCGTCCAGGCAGACTTCCCGTGTTCCGTCAGGATGAAGAGATCCCGCCGTAGCCAGCCGGGGATCCGGAAAACGGACTTCCGGCTCGTTTTCTTCGGGGTAGTAGCCGTATACCAGGACCTTGGCGCCCAGATCGACGCTTTCTGCCGCGCTGCGTGTCATGAAAACCTCCTGCCAGCAATGGTAAAATCAGTATAGCACTCAAGGATATAAAAACAACCCCTTTCAGGGTTGTTGGGAAACCCAGTATATCAACTTCGATAACGGCTTCTTTTGCTTTTGCCTACAAATAAAGTTTATAAGCACGAAGCCGTTAAAGGCAAAAGCATCGAAGTTGTATTACTGGGAAAGTTCCAAAATTAATTTAAAATCATCTTCTTTTACGCTTTTATTCTTTTTAATAGCCTTACATTTTTCACATTTATGAATAATTATATATTGCCCATGATTTTGTTCAATTCCAATCGGCTTCATAAGGCCCTGGCAAGTTTCTAAGCGATCACCTGGATTAATATCCACGTGCTTACTATATAAACATTTGGGACAATGGTTGGTATAACCGGTACCTGTGACTTTAAACCCGCAATTGCCACAAACAAAATTTTCTTTCCGTCGTTGAAATAATTTCATGCCTTAGTTAGTTTTTTGATAATGGTGCCGACAAATAACCTTATGGCCGGTCGATTTTCTTTAGTATAGATAAAAGGTATCCCGATAAGATTTTTGCATTTGGAACAGATTAAAGATTTTTTCTTGGAAACTTGTAAATCAATCCGGTCTAGATATAGACGTTTAAAAATACCTGGTCCGTCTTTTTGGTAATTAAAAAGATAGGTATTGCATTTAGCGCAATAGATTTTAAAAAGACGGGAATACCCGCCTCTAGCTCGTCGATATTTATCTTTCTTGAATTCCATATTCTTAACTAATTTTTGGTGGGCCTGGAGGGAATCTTCACTCGCCGCTGAAGCGGCTCCTCCTGGGTCGCGCCGAATGCTTCGCATTCGTCGACGTTCGCTGCGCACTGATGTGCTTGCTCACTTCGACCCGTTCGATTCCGCCCAACTCCTAACTAATTCTTGGTGGGCCTGGAGGGAATCGAACCCCCATCAACGGTTCCGAAGACCGTTGCTCTATCCGTTGAGCTACAGACCCTAAATAACTCACAAATCATAACATTTTCGCGGCTTGAAATCAATGTTTAGCAATGATAAGCTAAGAGCATGAAGACGCATGATGATAAGATAATGAATGTGGAAGAACTGGCGAAATTTTTCGGCGTGTCCGACCAGACCATCTGGCGCTGGTGCAAGAGTGGAAAAATTCCTGCTTTTAAAATAGGCAGTCAATGGAAAATTCGCCAGTCCGACATTAATAAAATCATCAACCAGAAAATAGAAAAGAAAAAAGCAGATAACCAAGCAAAATTATTTTAATGCCTAAATCCCAAACAAAGTCCAATATTTATCTATTTTCAGGCGAGGATGATTTTTCTTTGCGCAGAAAAATCGAACTCTGGAAGAAAGAATTTGCGAAAAAATATTCTTCCCAGGCAATTTGTTTTTTTGACGGCTCTCAAATGCCGGAAAATGAGTTGATAAAACAGCTTCAGGACCAACTCGCGCCCTCGTTGTTTTCTACGAAAAAATTAATCATTATCCGCGATGGCTTGCCGAGTAAAGCCACTCAGGCTGCATTGATTGATTTTATTTTGGCTCTGCCGGGCAAGGTCCCGCAGGATTTTCTGTTAGTTTTTTGGCAGACTCAGAAACTCGATGGCCGCTTAGGCTTTACCAAGAAATTTTTAGCAAGGGACATAAATATCAATGAATTTACTTTGCCACATGGCTTAGAACTCAATGGCTGGATTAAAGCCATGGCGAAAAATTTATCTGCAGAAATTACCGACCAAGCCGCGGATTTATTGGCCCAGTTTTTAGGACGGGATTTATTTGAGGAGAAAAAATTCGGCGGGCGAGTAGTAGAGCGGAAGGAAGCATTTGATCTCTGGCAAGCCTATTCGGAATTAAATAAATTAGCCACGGCTCAAACTGTAATTGATCCCCAGGGCGTGAAAAATCTGATTAAGCCAAAAATTCCCGATTCTGTATTTAGTTTAAGCGATAATCTGGCGCAGGGTGAACAAAAACAAGCGTATCAGTCCTTGGAAAATTATTTGGAAAACGCAGGGGGGGATGAAAAACTCGTTTTTATAAAAGTAGTAGGACTGTTAGCTGAACAATTCCGCAGTTTGCTTTTAGTTCGCCTGCTTTCAGATCAAAAGCTAGATAATGCTGAAATCGCAGAAAAGCTGGGCTGGAGTACGGGCCGAATTTTCATACTTTCCAAACACGCGAGGAATTTTTCAGTAGCCATTTTAACTAATTTTTTAAATCAGCTCCTAAATATTGATTATAAACTGAAAAGTTCGGATAATAATCCCAGACTGTTAGTAGATTTGTTTATCGCCAGCACCAAGACGTAGCGATTAGGATGCAAAAGCATAGAAAATTTAAAAAATCCCCTTTAAAGGGATTTTTTAGGACTTGCTGAGCCGCCTTTTTTGCCAGCGCGGCTGGCTTTTTCTGGATCATTGGCAAAATTGCCGGAATTATTGTGTTTGCCTTGCGCTTTGCCGCCTTTGCGGCCAGCTTCAGCATGTGCCTTGGAATCTCCGAACCAGGCCATATATTTATTCTCCTTCATATTTAGAACGACATATAAATGCCAGCGTTACCCATAAAAAAACCGCTGGATTCAGGAAAGAATCAAGCGGGATTAGGTGAAGCGGATTGCAGTTTTTGCTTGGGATGTCGGGTAACGTCCCAGACAAAAATCGGAATCAAGCGCCAACCCAGTTTGTGATCAGCTTTTTTCACCCACGGCAAGCGGATCATGCTCAGAGTCCAGAGGATATAATAGGTGACGTCGATCTGCCACCATTTATCACCCTGTTTGGTCACTCGGAACACGTGGTGGTGAGAATTATGCCACCCCTCGCCCATGGTGACCAGGGCAAGAAGCCAAGAGTTCTGGCTTTTTCCGACCAATCTACCCGTATACGGAGTTTTAGACCACAGGAAACTCACGTGCGCGAGGGAATTGATGCAGAAGGTGCCATGGTAGAGCAGCGCTGTGGACAGGAAGAAGCCGATAAACAACATGCTCCAACCGCCCCAGAGAAATATTCCCACGCCGAGCAGAGTCGGACCAATCCACCAGCGATTGTTCAGCCACACGAGTTCTGGGTAAGCCAGCCATGGTTTGACCAGCTCCCAGCGGGTGTGATTGAATTTGTCGCACAGGATCCAACCGACGTGACTCCACCAGAAACCCTTTTCAGAGTCATGCGGATCATCCGGCCGATCCGGCGCGCGATGATGTACGCGATGCCATGCCGCCCACCAGAGAAATCCTTTTTGGGCGGTCAGCGTGGAGCCGAAAGCCAGAACGGCCTGGAACCAGCGCTGGGACTTGTAGGTTTTGTGGGCGAAGTACCGATGCATCACGCCGGTCACGAAAAACATGCGGCTGAAGTAGAGGACGCAGCACACGGCCCAATCGATGGGTTTCGTGCCAGTCCACAATGCCCCCAAGGGCAGGATATGCATCAGGTAGAACGGGATGGACTTCACATGGTTGGGTCGTTCGTCGAGAGCGAGAACCTTTGGACGGGCGACCACAGCTTCACTATTCATTGCCACCCTCCTTAAGGTTGGCTCCAAAATTTGTTTCCGTTAAGCTATTTTGGCAGTGGTATTATTTTAACATTTTATTAAGGAATTGTCAGTTTTTTTGACTTTTTAGGCACTTAGGAGTATAATTATATATAGTTAAATAAACATAACTTATCTGACACAGCAGATACGTTTAAGCGATCTCCAAATCTGTGTGGGGATTTTTAATTTATTAACTGGTTCCGTAGCTCAATGGATAGAGCCGTGGACTTCTAAGCCACTGATGTTGGTTCGATTCCAACCGGGACCACCAAAGAAAGGAATATATGAAAAATAAAGCTTTACATAGTTTGGGTCATGCAGTTTTAGTTTTAGCTTATGTTTCATTAGTTGCGTTCGTGATGTCTCATGCCAATCAATTTTTTGGCCAGAAGGATACGGCATTTACCCCTGTGGTAGTGTTGATGCTATTTGTTCTTTCCGCAGCCATCACCGGATCTCTAGTATTAGGTCGTCCGGCCCTGATGTATATGGACGGCCAGAAAAAAGAAGCAATTCAGTTTTTCAGTTATACAGTAGGTTGGTTATTTGTTTTAACAATCGTTGCATTCATAGTACTGGCAGTAAGCAAATAGTTTTACTCGAAAAAATATGAGGCGCAGTAAAGCGAGTACATATTTTTTCGAAGACATGGTGCCTGTAGCTCAATGGTAGAGCACCGCTCTGTGGCAGCGGCTACGTGGGTCCGATTCCCATCAGGCACCCCAA